>NZ_NRQV01000004.1:0-238000 GCF_004119505.1 Flavobacterium sp. YO64
CTGCAGGATTTGGAGTAGTCGCTACATTAACTGTATTACTATTTGTTGAACAGTTTGATGCATTAGTAGCCGTTACATAATATCCATTTCCTGCAATAAGATTTGACCATGTTAAGCCTGATCCAGTTCCAGGTATTGATCCTTGAACTGCTGTATTGCTTGAATTATATAATTGATAATTTACTCCGCTTACTGAAGTTGAAGAGGTAATTGTACCGTTTCCTCCAGGTGAAACACAAATAGTACTTCCTGTTAATGCTAATGCAGCTGGAAAAGTACTTATAGTAATAACAGCATTTCCTGTCATTGTAGCAGTACAAGATATTCCAGAATTAGTATTAGTCGCAACAACAGTATAAGTTCCTGCTGCTGTTTTTGTTCCAAAACTGATCGCAGTACCCGTTCCTATAACAGGAGTTCCATTATTCGCTCCTCCCAATTGTAATTGATAGCTTACTCCACTATCTGAATTGCTTAATCCAACTGCGAATCCTGTTCCTCCTGTACAATATGTTCCACCACCTGTAACCGCATATGCTGTTGGAAGCGGATATACTGTAGCTGCTACTGCAACTCTAGATCCGGTAGTACAATTATTATTAGTAGCATCTACATAATAAGTAGTAGTTGCAGATAAATTCGGTGTAGTAAAATTTGTACCTGTTCCTAACGAGATTCCGCCTGTCACGTTGCTATACCAGTTGATTGTCCCTGCCGAGGCTGATGCAGACAAAATAACTGTTTCTCCTGCACATCCTGACCTAGGAGTTGTACTAGTAATTGTTGGTGTCGTATTTACTGTTGCTGTAACTTTAGTTCTAGCTGCAGAAGTACATCCGTTAGCTACAGCCTCTACATAATAATCTGTAGTTGTAGATAAACTTGGTGTTTTATAACTTGTTCCTGTCGCTACTATAGATCCTCCTGTCGCTGCAGTATACCAATTGATTGTTCCTGATGAGGCCGTTGCTCCCAAAGTTACTTCTCCTGAATCACATCGTGATCCACCAGCGACTGCTGTTATAGTAGGTTTTGCATTAATGACAAAATTCGTTGCTGTTCTACAACCCGGATTATTAGAACATTCAGCATAAAAAATAGTTGATATAGGTGTTGTTCTATTAGCTACACCTGAATTTGGAACTCCTACAGGATCAAAAGAATTTCCAGAACCTATTGATGATCCTCCAGATGCTGCTTTGTACCAATTTATTGTTCCAGGAGTCTGCAACATAATCTCACCTCCGTTTGGTCTAGATGTTACTACCCAAGAAAAAGTACCTGAAATACTACCTGTACCGCTTGCATAAGTAGTAGATATTAACGTATAAGTAGTTCCAGCGTATAAAGGCATAATTCCTTGACTAGAGCTAGCGCCTAAACGAGGGAGCCTATTTCCAGCACTGTCATCATCTCCTTTAATCCAATTACCTGTTGAACAACTACCTGGCACAAAAGCTCCCGAAACAATATACCCCATAGGATCACCATTATCACTAGCATTCATCTGTAATATATAATTCCCAGAAACACTTACTTGGAAAGGAATGGCAACGTAATTTCTAATACTACTACTATCAAACCCACAAGCACCAGAATTAGTCATACTAGTAATAGGTCTTAAAGCTGTAGGATCTGTATCTCTATTCCATGCTCCTGATATTGTAGTTCCAGAATTTACAAAATTACTAGAACAAGAAGTAGCCGTTAATGATCCCAAGTCCCCAACACACATTGAAACTCCAGTGGTTGTAGGGGCTCCCGGAACAGTCGTAATCTGTATTCCTGTAGTTGGAAGCGAAGTACATCCCTGTGCATTGGTTGTGGTTACTTGATAAGTTCCTGATACCAAGCCAGGAAAAACACCAGTTGCATTACTTGTTGATGCAGTTACTGGATTTGTTCCTGTTAAAGTATAGCTTACGTTCGGACCATTCGCAGGTGCTGTAACCGTTATAGTTCCAGTTGGAGTTGTACAATTTCCCTGAGTTCTGTTAACTGTTGGAGCTGCTGGCAGTGCCAAAATTGTAATATCATCAACTGTTATTGTTGGACCAGCCCCATTAAAATTTGTTCCCGGAACATCTGCTTGGTTAGCTCCTTCATATTTTTTATTTACTGTACCATATCCATTTAAAGCAGCAGTTATTTTTCTAGTGCCATCTAGCCTGCGAGTTGGATCTAAGTATTGAGCTTGCGCACTAGAACTATGTTTCCCTGCAGCAATTGTACCTGATATTCTTCCAACTAAAGTTATAGTGACAACTCCGTTTTGTGCAATATTAAAATTTCCAATTAAAGGATTATTAGCCGAACCTGTACTAGACAAAGCCCCAGAAGGACCTGAAGCCTCCGTTGAATAAGATGCTGTTGCAGCATCAAATTCAATATTTGCTGGAAAAGAGAAATCTAATAAAACTCCAGCTGCATTTCCTGCTCCAGTATTCTTTATTTGAATCTCATATGTAACTTTCTCACCAATCGAACCACATACGTCACTTGTTGTTAATGCCTTTACTGTTGTCTCTAAAATAGGAAAACAACTTGCATTTACTTGTAAATTAGGCGGTACATCAGAAGAAATAAATGATTTTACAAATCCAGCTTCACCTGGTTGCGCACCATGATCTACTCCATTAAGACTGCCGTTATCTGTTTTACCAAAGGCACCAGCAGTAACAGAAGGATTTATCGTTACTCCTGTTCCTGGAACATTATATCTAATAATTCCACCACCACCACCACCACCTGGTCCATGTGAATTTCCTAAATCATTAAGTGTATTACCTCCCTTTCCTCCATTCGCCTCAATAGTAACATTTGTAGCTATAGCATTAGTATTCGAAATATTTAAAAAAACACTCCCTCCAGCTCCACCACCACCAGCTCCATCCGGAGATCCTGCGAAAGAACCTGGGGCACCAGGCCCTCCATTTGCTTTAATAAATCCATTTCCTTGAATATTACCCGCATTAATAAGAATTATAGCTCCACCAACTCCTCCTTTAACTCCATCTACAGCGTTATTGGCATCACCGGCTCCACCACCACCTCCCATAATTAGTCGAGTCAGTTCTGGTTCTGGTGTCTTAAAAGAAGTAAAACCTGGTCTTCCTCCTCCAGTACTAGGACTTGTAGCACCGTTGCCGCCTTGCCAACCTTTACCTCCTAAACCTCCGTATCCACCATTTCCACCACCGCCACCGCCGGAATTATGATCATTTCCTCCACCACCTGCATTTGCAGGAGCTCCTCTACCTGAAGATCCTCCCGGTAATCCTTCATTAGCGGCCCCATTATCAACTTGACTAAAACCATCCCACATGTATCTTGGTGTACCAGCAATTCCTTCTCCTTTTCCTGAAATTGCTGTATTACTTGAGGGACCGACATAAGTTGTAGCATTGTTTTCACCAGTATATGCTACTGGACTGTAGCCTCCTCTAAATCCTCTTTCGGACCCATCAATTGTATTACCGTTAAAATTAAACGTACCAGAAACATTAAAAGCAATTACCCCTCCTGCAACACCATTAAAAGGCGGAGTTGTAATAGAGGAACTTAACGTTAGATTAGAATATTGTGGTACTCTAACGATTTGAAATGTTCTCTGTCCTCTAGTTGGCGTTGCTTTTGCATTAAAAAAACTATTTCGAACACCGCCATTAGAACCTGTTCCTTTAAAAGTCAGATTTCCTCCTCCCAGGGGAACATTATTTGTCGCAATAACGTACTCAAAAATCCCCGTATTATTAATATTTAGAAACCCAGTACCCCCTAAAACGTCTTTACCACTATTTGTTGTTCCAGATCCATACGCTGAATTGTTACTATAATCAATTGTTGCATCTTGCATCTGAATAATCAAAATCAGATCTCCTGCTGAAATCGGAATAGTACCAAAGTTGTTCCCTTTACCATCTGATCCCGGTGATGCCGCCAATAAAATTGCCTGTGCTCCAGCATTTAAATTAATATCACCGCTAATTGGGAAATAAGTATTTACAGAACCTGTTATCGCTATAGGGCCATCACCTCCTGGTGTTCCACAAACCTGAGCAACAGAACTTAATGATACTAATAGAAATAATAAAAGAAAAAAACTTGACCTAACAAAACTAGATACATTAAAAGTAAAGTTACGCATAGACAAACAGGGTATTAGTTGGGAGTATAGAAAATTTGGAATCTGAAAACCAAAATTTGGCTTTCAGATTATAATATAAATACGAGAAAATAAGGTAAACGGATTTTGGATAATTGAAAAAGGGCTTTTCAAAATCGCATAAAAGATAGTTAAGCGTTTGGACCATAATGCATTTAGGTTCAAGACACAATGTCTTTGGGGGTTAGTTAAGTAAATTTGGTGCTGCGAAAGTATACAAAGACCTCAATACTAACTACATTAGTCGATAAACTACATGAAAAAACGTTGAAATGCACAATCCTTAAAAACAAATTAACCTTTAAACCTTAAAAACATAACAATCCGACAATAAAATAGCAGAAATTTCTTAAAATTTTACAGAAAAAACAGCATGACAAGGTTTGAGTGATTAATCTGTAAATTTATCTTACAAAACATATGGTGTCAAAACAAACAAAACACACATAACTAATTAAAAATCAATATTGTGTGTTTTTGTTTTATAAGAAGAGAAATTTCTTTAAATATGAATGTAAAATAGAAAGAGTAAATTTATTCTAGGAAATTAATATTTCGCTTAAGTCCATCAAATTTGGTTCTTTTAATAGGCGAATTTTTGAAAACTAAACGGAAGGTTTCTTCGGTAATTTCAAGCCACTCTTTTTTAGAAAAAGAAAGTAATTCGGGGTTCGGATTAAACAATGGTTCTGAATGTGGTTTAGAAAATCGATTCCAAGGACAAACATCTTGACAAGTGTCGCATCCAAACATCCATTCGTCAAATTTTCCCTTCATTTCATGTGGCATATTTTCTTTCAATTCAATAGTATAATAAGATATACATTTGCTGCCATCGACTACATATGGTGCGACTATTGCTTGTGTAGGACAAGCATCAATACAAGCGGTGCAAGAACCGCAATGATCTGTTACTGCGTGATCATATTCTAATTCTAAATCTAAAATAAGTTCTGCTATAAAGTAGAAAGAACCAACTTTTTGAGTAATTAAATTACTGTTTTTTCCAATCCATCCTAAACCGCTTTTTGCTGCCCAAGCCTTATCCAAAACTGGTGCAGAATCAACAAAAGCACGACCAGAAACTTCGCCAATATTCTCTTGAATCGAATGAAGAAATTCTTTTAATTTTTCTTTTATAACAAAATGATAATCCTGACCGTATGCATATTTGGAAATCTTAAAACTTTCCTCATTTTGAACTTCCGAAGGATAATAATTAAGCAAAAGAGAAACAACGCTTTTTGCATCATCAACCAATAAAGTTGGGTCAAGTCTCTTATCAAAATGATTCTCCATATAAGCCATTTGACCATTGTAATTGTTTTTTAGATATTTCTCAAGCCGTGGAGCTTCTTGTTCTAAAAAACCAGCTTTCGATATTCCACACGAAATAAAGCCAAGTCGTTTAGCTTCTGATTTTATAAATTTTGAATATGTCTCTTTAGAATTAATCAGCATCTTTTAGAGAATGAAACTTTAACGTTAACAGGTTTTAAAGTAATTAATGGATTAAACAGTATTACACTATCATTAGATTTAATCACATATTTTTTTACAATTTGAGATATTGTAAGACACATTTCATAAATGGCAAAGCCAGTTCCAATACACATCCTTGGTCCTGCACCAAAGGGATAAAAATATTGCATTGACTCTTTTTTTTGCTCACCTAGAAATCGTTCAGGAATGAATTCATCTGGATTCTTCCAGTACTTAGGATTACGATGCAATTCATAAAAAGAAATACCGATAAGAGTATCTTTCTTTATTTTAAACTGCCCAAAAGAATCATCTTCAAGATTCTGCCTGTCTGTAATCCAAGCTGGCGGATATAAACGCATAGATTCGTTCAAAACGGCATTTAAATAGGTCATTTTTTGAAGTTGCTCGATAACATTTTCAGTTTGCAACTCAATTTGACAAATTTCTTCAAAAACTTTTTCCTGTACTTCTGGATTACTGCCTAACAAATGAAGTGTAAATGTTAAAGCATTTGCAGTTGTTTCATGTCCTGCAATAAACAAAACTTTAATTTCATCAATCAATTGCTCTACAGACATGCTTTCACCAGTATCTTCGTATCTGGTATCTAAAAGCATATTTAGTAAATCATTTATTTCTCCCTTTGAAGCTTTTCGTTCCTCTATAATTTCACGAATAATACTATTATTCTCTTCTGCTAACTTAAGATGCTTTTTTACTTGACCACTTAATGAGAACCACCAAGCCTTATGCGGAAGCCGAATTTCTTTAATTAAAAAATGCTGTACTTCTTCAATAATAAATTTAATTCGTTCGAATTTATTTTCCGCAGTTTCAAGCTGAAACAAAGATTTTGCCACAACATTAAATGCCAGATTACTCATTATTGGAAAAAGATCTATCGGCTTTTCTTCACCGAGATTATCCAATTCTGCACAAATAGTTATATTCATATTATCAACCAACTGATTCATTTTTTGTTTATGAAATGCCGGTTGGATAAGACGTCTCTGCTTTAACCAAAAATCACCATCACTGGTTAAAAGACCTTTCCCTAAATACTTAGAAAGATATACAGATTGAAATTTAGATTTATGATAATTCTTTTGATTTTTAACTAAAATATATTGCGCAATTTCATTATCTCTCGACAAAATGATGTGCTTTGAGAAACCAATTCTAATGGAAAAAGAATCTCCAAATTTCTCAAAATATCTATTATGAAAAGGAATCGGATTTTTTCTAACCCCTTCAGCATCTTTAAAAAATCGAACTATTGATAATTTATTTGGGTACTTATATTTTACATTATTAGACATAACTGCTAAAACAAACCTCCTTGAATATTTGTATTTAACTTACCTAAATGTTTATATGCTTTGTCTGTAACTTCACGACCACGAGGCGTACGCATAATAAATCCCTCTTGAATCAAGAAAGGTTCGTACACTTCCTCAATAGTTTCGCTGCTTTCCGATACTGCTGTAGCCAAAGTAGATAGCCCGACCGGCCCTCCCTTAAACTTATTTATAATAGTTAATAGTATTTTATTATCCATTTCATCTAAGCCATGCGCATCAACATTTAAAGCTTTTAATGCGTAACGAGAAATCTCAATATCAATAGTACCATTACCTTTTATCTGTGCAAAATCACGAACTCGTCGCAGTAGCGCATTTGCTATACGAGGAGTTCCGCGGCTGCGGCCTGCAATTTCAATTGCAGCTTCAAGATCTATAGGCATTTTTAATATCCCTGCGCTTCTTTCTACAATTGTTGTCAAAAGTTCAGTAGAATAATATTGTAATCGAGATGAGATACCAAAACGTGCTCTCATTGGAGCCGTTAATAATCCTGAACGAGTTGTTGCGCCAATCAAAGTAAACGGATTCAAATTGATCTGCACTGTTCTAGCATTTGGGCCAGATTCAATCATAATATCAATTTTGAAATCTTCCATTGCCGAATATAAATACTCTTCAACAATTGGACTCAAACGATGAATTTCATCAATAAATAAAACATCTCGCTCATCAAGATTTGTTAACAAACCTGCTAAATCACCAGGTTTATCTAAAACTGGTCCAGAAGTAATTTTTATTCCAACCTCTAATTCATTTGCCAGAATATTAGCTAAAGTCGTTTTTCCAAGCCCTGGAGGCCCATGGAATAACGCATGATCAAGCGCCTCACCACGTTGATTTGCAGCAGCAACAAAAACTTTTAAGTTTTCTAAAACCTGATCTTGTCCAGCAAAGTCATCAAATGACAATGGGCGTAATCTCTTTTCAAGATCTAATTCTTCTGGGTTATATCCTTTGGTTGTTGGATCTAAATTCTCATTCATTTTACAAAGATATACAAAGTAAATCAGTATGTAAACAGTAACAATTTAACTATTTAAAATAACACATAAAAAAAGACTGTCATCTCTGACAGTCTTCTATTATTTTAGTGGTGTAAAACTTCTTCACCTTCTTTCATTGGTACATTTTGAGGAACAAAATCTACATCATGATTTGGGTTACTGTAGTCATACGGCCAACGATATACGTGAGGAATTTCACCTGGCCAGTTTCCATGAATATGTTCAACTGGCGTTGTCCATTCTAATGTTGTAGATCTCCAAGGATTTTGAACTGCTTTCTTACCGTAGAAAATACTACTAAAAAAGTTGTACAAGAATACTAATTGGAAAGCTCCTCCTACAAGAGCAAATGTTGTAATTAAAACATTCACATTTTGTAAATCATCAAATAATGGGAAGTTAGTATTTGTATAATAACGTCTTGGTAAACCTGCTAATCCGATAAAGTGCATTGGGAAGAAAACACCATAAGCACAAACTGCTGTAATCCAGAAGTGAATATAACCTAAGTTTTTATTTAACATTCTTCCATACATTTTAGGGAACCAGTGGTAAATACCAGCAAACATTCCATAAAGTGCAGAGATACCCATTACTAAGTGAAAGTGAGCAATTACGAAGTAAGTATCGTGAACGTTAATATCTAAAGTACTATCTCCTAAAATGATTCCAGTTAAACCTCCAGTGATGAAAGTAGAAACCATACCAATAGAGAACAACATTGCAGGGTTAAATTGTAAGTTACCTTTCCATAAAGTTGTAATCCAGTTGAATGCTTTTACAGCAGATGGAATTGCAATTAATAAAGTTGTAAAAGTAAATACAGATCCTAAGAAAGGATTCATTCCAGAAATAAACATATGGTGACCCCATACGATAGTTGATAAAAATGCAATTGCAAGAACTGACATAATCATCGCTCTGTATCCAAAAATTGGTTTACGAGAGTTCGTAGCCATAATTTCAGAAACAAGACCCATTGCTGGTAAGATTACAATGTAAACCTCAGGGTGACCTAAGAACCAGAATAAGTGCTCAAACAATACTGGAGAACCACCTTGGTAATGTAAAACCTCTCCTGCAATATAGATATCAGATAAGAAGAATGAAGTACCAAAACTTCTATCGAAAATCAATAATAATGCTGCAGATAATAATACTGGGAAAGAGATAACACCAATAATAGCTGTTACGAAAAATGTCCAAATTGTAAGTGGAAGTCTAGTCATAGACATTCCTTTTGTTCTTAAGTTAATAACAGTTACGATGTAGTTTAATGATCCCATTAAAGAAGATGCAATAAAGATAGCCATCGAAACTAACCATAAAGTCATACCAGTTCCAGATCCAGGGATCGCTTGTGGTAAAGCACTTAATGGTGGATAAATTGTCCAACCTGCAGAAGCTGGTCCAGCTTCAACAAATAAAGAACATAACATAACTACAGCAGATAAAAAGAACAACCAGTATGAAATCATGTTCATAAATCCAGAAGCCATATCTCGCGCTCCAATTTGAAGCGGAATAAGTAAGTTACTAAAAGTTCCACTCAAACCAGCTGTCAGTACAAAGAATACCATAATGGTACCGTGAATTGTAACTAAAGCTAGATAAATATCATTTGCCATTACACCATCAGGTGCAAATTTATCTCCTAATAAAACATTAAAGATTTTAAAAGACTCTTCTGGCCAAGCCAATTGCATTCTGAAAAGCAAAGACATAGCAATACCAATAATCCCCATGATAATACCTGTAATCAAGTATTGCTTAGCAATCATTTTGTGATCAATACTAAAAATATATTTAGTAATGAACGTATCTTTATGATGATGTTCGTGCTCGTGATCGTGTCCGTGATCGTGACCGTGCGCTTCTGCTGACATATATGTGTACTTTAAATTTTCTTAATAATATTATTTCATCGCAACTTTAGCTACAGCTGCTTTAACTGTATCTACAACTGCTTTTACAGTATCGATAACTTTTGCAGTAGTATCACTTGGTGCAGCACCTTCTGCTTCAGGTTTTTTAGCTGCTGCTGCCGCTTTAATATCCTGAGCTAAAGTAGTTTTCTCGCTTAACCATTTTTTATATTCTTCTGGAGTATCTACAACAACTTTCATTTGCATGTTATAATGTGAAGCTCCACAAATTTTATTACATAATAATAAATAATCAAATGTGTAAGGATCTAAAGCTGTACCTCCTTTTGCAACTAACTCAATACTTTTTTCAGCTCTTAATTTGTTGATGTTTGCAACTTTCTCAACCATAAATGGTAACTCTCTGTATTCAGCAGTAGTATAAGTTGGAACAAAAGCAAACTCAGTAACCATACCAGGAACACAGTTCATTTGTGCTCTAAAGTGAGGAAAATAAGCAGAATGCAGTACGTCTTGAGAACGCATTTTGAAATGTACTTTTTTACCTTTAGGAATATGAAGTTCAGAAACTACAATATCATCTTGAGAATTAGGATCAGACATATCAACTCCTAATGTATTTATCCCTTCAATTAAACGAACGTTTGCTTTTCCTAAAACATTATCCTGACCTGCATATCTTGCAGTCCATTTAAACTGTTGAGCATATAATTCGATCTCTACAACATCTTCATCTTTATCAACAAACATGATGTTATTCCAAGCATATAATCCATAAAGAATTAAACAAGCTAGAACTACAGATGGAATGATACTCCAAATTGCTTCTAATTTATTACTATCTGCAAAGAATAAAGCTTTTTTATCTTTATGTCCTCTATTTTTAAAAGAAAACCAATGTAATAAGCCTTGAGTAATAACTTGAACTGTAAAGATTAATACCCAGGTAATATTCATCAAACTATCTACTAAAAGCCCATGCTCAGAAGCTGGTGTATGAAGCACTAAATTACCCCATTTTAGTAAACCATAAATAGTAAATATATAAATGAAAGCTAAAAAGCCAAACATAATATATCCCTGAATATTATTATCATTATCTGATGCAACCTGAGAATCGTCCGAAGAAGATCCTACTTGAGTAAGATCAAATATCTTGGTCAATTGCCATAATGCAACTGCTAATAAAACTAAAACTACAATTACCAACAAACTTGTCATCTGTTTATTTCTTTAAATATTAATAATGAAAATGTTTACTTTCTTCTATGAAAGGATTTCTTTTTGCAAGCAAAGGAGATTTAGTTAATGCAGTAAACACTGTAAAAATAAACAATCCTAAAAAGAAAAGAATAGACGCAATTTCAGAAACTCCAATAAACCATTTATCTCCAACTGTACCAGGCATAATCATATTAAAGAAATCAATATAATGTCCTAATAAAATAACAATACCAGCCATTACTATAATCCAGCTTAGACGTTTGAAATCAGTATTGATTAAGATTAACAATGGGAAAACAAAATTCATAACCACAGCACCAAAGAATGGCAAGTTATACAATTGAATTCTTGTGATGAAATAAGTAACCTCCTCAGGAATATTTGCATACCAGATTAACATAAACTGAGAGAACCATAAGTATGTCCAGAAAATACTAATACCAAACATAAATTTAGCTAAATCATGAATGTGGCTTGTATTAACAAACTCTAAATATCCTTTAGATTTTAAATAAATAGTCACTAAAGCGATAGTAGTAATTCCACTTACAAAGAAAGAAGCAAAAACATACCATCCGAATAATGTACTAAACCAGTGTGGATCAAATGACATAATCCAATCCCAAGACATAATAGATTCAGATACAATAAAGAACACTAAAAATCCAGCTGATGCCTTAAAATTCTTTTTATAGTACAAATCATCATTAGCTTCATCTTGAGCTAAACAATTTTTTCTAGAGAAATAATTGTATAAATTCCATCCTAATAAAAAGATACCTGCTCTAACAATCCAAAATGGGAAGTTTAAATATCCTGATTTACCAGCGATAATTGCATCATAATTAGGACTTTTTGGATCCGTAACACCTTCACCTAACCATACAAAAATATGATTAAAATGCAGTCCGCAAAGAACCAAAATAATAAAGAAAATTACAGAACCAACTGGCAAATAAGCCGTAATACCTTGCATTACTCTAAACAAAACTGGAGACCAACCTGCTTGTGCAACTTGTTGAATAGCATAAAATGCTAAAACCCCCATTGAAAGCAACAAAAAGAAAATACAAGCTACATATAATGCAGACCATGGTTTATTTTGTAGTTGGTGCAGTACATGGTTTAAATGTTCTGTATGTTCATCAGCGGCATTAACTTTTGCATGTTCACCACCTTTATGTGAATCATGAGATGCCTCAGCAGTTTCGTGATGCCCAGCTTCTGTATGAGAAGCTTCTGCTGTTGCTTCATGTGCAGCACCATGAGAACCATGTGCATCTGCAGCAAGAATTTTTTCAACTTCTTGAATATCTTTAGGAGCAGTTAAAAAACCATATCCTATTCCTAATATACCAACGATCATTAGGATGAAAGAGAAAGTTTTTAATTTACTTGAAAATGTATACATATCTATTACGATCAGTTTGTTCAACAATTATAATTGGCTTTTTAGTTTTAGAACATAGTCAGCAACTAACCAACGTTCGTGGGCACTTAATTGATTTGCATGCGAACCCATTGCATTTAAACCATAAGTCTCAACATGAAAGATACTTCCTTCAGTGATCTCTCTGTCTTTATAGCTAGGTACTCCAAGAAATTTCTCTCTTTCAACTAATTTACCTTTACCATTTCCAGTTGCACCATGGCAGCTAATACAGTAAATATCGAAAAGTTCTTTTCCTTTTTCAGAACTTTTTTCTGCTTCAGTCAAAGGCGATTTTAAATTAGCTTTCGCCAATTCATAACCTGCAGTTGAATTTTCATACTCATAAGGCTCAAAACCTCTATTTATAGTTCCTTCTACAGGAAGCTGTCCTTCTTTACCACCCTTAAATACTTTTGCTTCTGCATATGGCTCATATGCTAAAGATTCATACATATTAGGGAAATACTGATAGTTTGGTGCCGAATTATTGTGGCAAGATGAAACTAAAATAGTTATACCAACTAAAAGTGTTATTTTATATATCCTTTTCATAGCTACAATTAATTCTTTTCAATTACTTTAACTTCAACAGCTCCAGTCCCTTCAAAAAAAGTAACTAGCTCTGCCTCATTATTATTCACAGCAACTTCCATTAAAAAATGGTCATCCGTTGTTCTTACATCTGGATTTTCAGCTTCTTTAAAAGGCCACAATCTACTTCTCATATAAAAAGTAATAACCATTAAGTGCGCAGCAAAAAATACAGTCATCTCAAACATAATGGGCACAAAAGAAGGCATATTTTGAATGAAGCTGAAACTTGGCTTACCTCCAATATCTTGCGGCCAATCGTGAATCATGATATAACTCATCATAAATGTAGCAAATGAAATACCAACACATCCGTAAAGAAAAGAACAAATTGCTAATCTTGTTGGTGCTAAACCCATTGCTTTATCCAATCCGTGAACAGGAAATGGAGTAAAAACCTCTTCAATATGATGATGTGCAGCTCTAGTTTTCTTTACTGCATCCATCAAAATATCATCGTCATTATAAATGGCGTATATTACTTTATTACTCATGATGTGAATCTTTATTTTTTGCTCTTTCTCTAATGTAATTATCTCCTGTTCCTTTTAGAATTGTTTTAACCTCTGCCTGTGCAATTACAGGGAATGTTCTAGAGTACAATAAAAACAATACAAAGAAGAAACCAATTGTTCCGATGAAAATTCCAATATCAACAAATGTTGGTGAGAACATTGTCCAAGAAGATGGAAGATAATCTCTATGTAAAGAAGTAACAATAATTACGAATCTTTCAAACCACATTCCGATGTTTACAACAATCGAAATAATAAATGAGAACATGATACTTGTTCTTAGTTTCTTGAACCACATAAACTGTGGAGAGAAAACATTACAAGTCATCATTGACCAATATGCCCACCAGTAAGGTCCAGTAGCTCTGTTTAAGAATGCATATTGCTCGTATTCTACTCCAGAATACCAAGCTACGAATAACTCAGTGATATAAGCAACACCTACAATCGAACCTGTAATCATAATAATGATATTCATCAATTCGATATGTTGTAACGTGATATACGCTTCAAGATTAGAAACTTTTCTCATAACGATTAACAATGTATTTACCATCGCAAATCCTGAGAATACCGCTCCAGCAACGAAGTATGGAGGGAAAATAGTTGTATGCCATCCTGGAATTACAGAAGTAGCAAAGTCCATCGATACAATTGTGTGTACAGAAAGTACAAGAGGAGTTGCTAAACCAGCTAATACCAATGATACCTCTTCAAAACGCTGCCAATCTTTAGCTCTACCACTCCATCCAAAACTTAAGATAGAATAAACTCTTTTGTTAAACGGAGTTATAGCTCTATCACGAAGCATTGCAAAGTCAGGCAATAAACCAGTCCACCAGAAAACTAATGACACTGAAAGATAAGTAGAAATTGCAAATACGTCCCAAAGTAATGGTGAGTTAAAGTTTACCCATAAAGATCCAAACTGGTTTGGAATAGGTAAAACCCAGTATGCTAACCATGGACGTCCCATGTGAATAATTGGAAATAAACCTGCTTGAACTACTGAGAAAATAGTCATTGCTTCTGCAGAACGGTTAATAGCCATTCTCCAACGTTGACGGAAAAGTAATAGTACTGCAGAAATCAAAGTTCCAGCGTGACCAATACCAACCCACCAAACGAAGTTAGTAATATCCCAAGCCCAACCAACTGTTTTATTTAATCCCCATGTTCCAATACCGGTAGATACGGTGTAAATTATACAACCTAACCCCCAAAGGAAGGCTATTAATGCGATTGAAAATACAATCCACCATTGTTTATTTGCAGGACCTTCAACAGGTGCTGCCACATCTACAGTTACATCGTGATATGATTTATCACCTATAACTAAAGGTTTTCTAATGGGTGCTTCGTAGTGAGACGACATAATCCTTTATATTGTTTCTTATTAATAATTTATTCTAAGTATTTCTAACTTTAACATGGTAAACCACATTAGGTTTTGTTCCTACATGCTCTAATAAATGATATGATCTATCATCAGCTGCTAATTTAGCAACTTTACTTTCGGCATCATTAACATCACCAAATATCATTGCTCCAGAAGAACAAGCACTTGAACAAGCTGTTTGGAATTCTCCATCAACAATTGAACGACCTTCTTTTTTAGCATTTAATATAGTAGCTTGTGTCATTTGAATACACATAGAACATTTTTCCATAACACCACGTGAACGTACATTTACGTCTGGGTTCAATACCATACGACCTAAATCATCATTCATATGATAATCGAATTCACTGTTTTTATTGTATAAGAACCAGTTAAAACGACGAACTTTATAAGGACAGTTATTAGCACAGTAACGAGTACCAACACATCTGTTGTATGCCATGTGGTTTTGACCTTGACGACCATGAGAAGTCGCAGCAACCGGACAAACTGTTTCACAAGGTGCGTGATTACAGTGCTGACACATTACAGGTTGGAATGCCACTTGTGGATTATCTCCAGGTTTTTCCATTTCATTGAATGTAGACAATGAGCTAGACAAACCAGCAATACCCTCTTTTCTTTCGTTATCTCCAGCAAAAGTACTTTCAGAAGAATAATATCTGTCAATACGCAACCAGTGCATATCACGACTTCTTCTAACCTCAGATTTACCTACTACAGGAACGTTATTCTCTGCATGACAAGCAATAACACATGCTCCACATCCAGTACAAGCGTTCAAGTCGATTGATAAGTTAAAGTGATGTCCAGTAGAACGATCAAATGACTCCCACAAATCAACAGTAGTAGCTTCAACCTCTTGGTGATCTAAAGATACCATTGGTTGTTCGTTCCAATGTTTAGCATCTTCAGTATTAAATATTTTCAAAGTTGTTTCTTTGATAATATCCCCTCTTCCCATTAATGTTTTTTGCCCTTGAACACAAGCAAACTCATGCTCTCCATTAGCTTTTACAATAGAAATAGCTTGAACATTATTGAAGTTTTTATATAAAGCGTAAGCATTAATACCTACTTGCATTTCTTCTTTTAAAGCCGCTTTACGACCATAACCTACAGCTAAACCAACTGTACCAACTGCTTGTCCTGGCTGAACAATTACCGGTACATTTTCTAATTTAGTTCCATCTGCAGTAGTAATAGTAGCATAACTACCATTTAAACCACCGTTTGCAACAATTTCGTTTGATAAATTAAATTTCTTCGCATCAGCATTAGAAACTGTAATATAGTTATCCCATGAAACTCTTGTGATTGGATCTGGAAACTCTTGCAACCAAGGATTGTTTGCATGTTGTCCGTCTCCCATTCCAGTTTTAGTATATAAAACTAATTCAAGCTCTCCAGCAGCTTTTGATTTTGAAAGTGCACTTGCAGCACCTACATAATCAAAAGAACCACCATTTAAAACACTTGAACCGTATACAAAAACACCATCGTGTAAAACTTTATTCCAAGAAGATCCTGCGATAATTGACCCTGAATTAGCTTTAAGGTAATCGTAGAAATTTCCTGCAACACCATTCAATGACAATAAAACGTCTTGAAGTTGTTTTGTATCAAAGATTGGACGAATTGTAGGTTGTGTTAAACTATATGTTCCTTTTGTAATCACTAAATCTCCCCAAGACTCTAGATAATGAGGAACTGGTGCAGCAATTGTTGATATAGCAGCAGTTTCATCTTCTTTTAAAGATAAAGCAACTGAAGTTTTAACTTTTTTCAATCCAGAAACAAAAGAAGCAGAATCAGCTAAAGTATAAACAGGATTAACACCACTCATAATTAAAGTATGAACACTTCCCGAATTCATATCTTTTAATAATTGAGCAACTACAGCGTTAGAACCTTTTCTAATTTGTCTTGTTTCAGCTGTATTAAAAGCCTCACTAGACAATGCTTGATTAATAGCCAAAACTAATAATTGCGCATTCTTATCTTCTAAGCCAGATACTAAAATTCCTTTAGAACCAGCCGCCTTTAATTGTTGTGCCGCTTTTTCAACTTCCGCTTTAAACTTAGCATCTAAAGAAACTGGAACTGAACCTCCAACAATAACATTATAAATTTGAACTAAAGCTTGTTTTTGATCAGCTGTCGTCATTGGAATACGCTTATCAGCTGCAGCTCCAGATAATGTCATATTTGATTCAAACTGAAAATGACGAGACATTTTTCCGTTTTGAGGAATACGTCCTTTTGCATATCCAGCATCATATCCACCACCTTGCCAATCTCCTAAGAAATCAGCACCAACAGATACAATTAATGAAGCTTTTGAAAAATCATAATCTACTAAAGCTCTTTCACCATAAACAGTTTCAAAAGCATCTAACGCATCAGATGAAGAAACCGCATCGTAAACTACATGTTTAGCATTTGGATTTTTAGCAATAAACTCACCTATTAATTTCTCAGTAGATGGACTTGCTAATGTATTTGTTAATAATACTACTTGACCTCCTTTTGCTTTTGCATCAGCTAAACTTGATTTAATTTTTAAATCAACTGCTGACCAGCTGCTATTTTTCCCATCTAATTTAGGCTCTTTCAAACGCATACTATCGTATAATCCTAAGATAGATGCATGAATTCTAGCATTAGCAGAAAATTTAGCTCCAGAAATAGTATTGTTCTCAATTTTAATTGGACGACCCTCACGAGTTTTTACCAAAAGATTTGCAAAATCAAAACCATCAAAAACAGTAGTTGCATAAAAATCTGCAACACCAGGAATGATTTGCTCTGGTTGTAATACATAAGGGATAGACTTGTGCACAGGACCTTCACAAGCAGCAAGTGTAACTGCCGCAGTACTAAATCCTACGTACTTTAAAAAGTCACGACGTGAAGTTCCAGATGTAGCTAAAGCATCTGCATTTCCTAAGAATTCATCAGTAGGAATTTCTTCAACAAATTCGTTATTTCTAAGCGCCTCAACAATAGAACTATTTTCTAGTTCTTCAACACTTTTCCAGTATTTTTTGTTTGATGACATTGTATATAAATATTAAAATCTTAATAATTCGATTAATAGTGGCATTTACCGCATTCTAAACCTCCCATTTGCGCTGCAGTTAATTTCTCTACACCGTATTTTTTAGAAAGTTCAGCATGAATTTTATCATAATATGCATTTCCTTCCATCTTAACATCAGTTTTTCTATGGCAATCAACACACCATCCCATTGTTAATTTAGAGTATTGCTTCATGATTTCAAATTCTTGTACCGGACCGTGACAAGTTTGACATTCAACTCCTGCCACAGAAACGTGTTGAGAGTGATTGAAATAAACAAAATCAGGAAGATTATGAATACGAACCCATTTTACAGGCTTAGTTTTTCCAGTATAAGCTTGTTTAGTCTTATCCCATCCAACAGCATCATATAATTTTTGAATTTCTCCATCGTAGAATGCCTTACTGTACTCTGCAGTAGCAGTAGTCTCAGCAACTTCAGAAATATTTTTATGACAGTTCATACAAACATTCAATGAAGGAATACCAGCAGTTTTACTTACACGTGCAGCAGAGTGACAATATTTACAATTGATCTCATTATCTCCAGCGTGAATTTTGTGAGAATAGTGAATTGGCTGAATTGGCTCATAATTTTGATCAACACCTACCTGCATCAAGTAACCGTATACAAAATAACCACTAGCTAAAAGTAAAAATATAGAAGTAACTAAAACTAAAAATTGATTTTTAGCAAAAGCTTTCCAAATTGGAGTTCTGCCTTCTTTTGGCGCAACTTCAATTCCGTTATTACTTGCAACTTTAGTTAATACTTTGTTCACCATGAACAACATAACAACTAAAATAGCCATTACAAGAGCAAGAGCTCCTAAAATAATATTGTTAGAAATACCGCCGCCTTCAGCTTTTTGCCCAGGAGGAACAGTTCCTGGCGCACCAGCAGCAGGCTCAGCTTTTTTCTCAGAAGTAAAAGCAATAATATTATCAATATCGCCTTCAGATAATTGAGGAAAAGAAGTCATTACTGCTTTATTGTTTTCCTCAAAAAGTTTAACCGCAACAGGATCACCTGACTTAATCATGTCAGAACTGTTATGCACCCATTTATAAAGCCAAGCTTTATCGTGCTTATCCGCAATTCCTCTCAAAGCAGGACCTGTTGATTTAGCATCTAATTTGTGACATGCAGCGCAATTTGCATTAAAAAGTTCTTTCCCTTTTACTGGATCACCACCTGTAGTCGCAGCCGGAGCAGCAGCTTCAGGAGCCGCAGGAGCAGCAGGATCTTGAGCAAATGAAGTTAGGGAGAAAATTAACGTTAGCGATAAACTAAGTAATAATTTTCTGGAGATCGAATTATGGTTACCCACCTTTTTCATATAGTATAATAATTATCTACTAATTTTTGGTATGATTTTTTCTGTAGTAAATCAGACTAAAATTAATACCTTCTTTTAAAACTTGCACAAAAATACGACTTATGAACTATTCTCAAAACCTTAAAATACTCTTAAATATCAATTTATATCAATTCTAAATAATATTAAAATTTTCCATACAAACTTTAAATATTATTTTTGCACAAAAACCATCACATTATGAGAATTTTAACTCCTTCAAAAAACGTTTTCTTAACATTAGTAATCTTTGCTTTAGCAAACAATATTCATGCTCAAGATCAAAATTTAACAGTAAATCAAGATCCCAAATTTGAGCAATTAATGAACGAGAAACGTAAATTTAACACATCAATAAGTACAAATGATTCCTATAGAATTCAAATTTTTAGCGGAAAAAGCGAAGAAGCAAAAAAAACACTAGCCGACTTTAAAAGAGAATACTCAAACATTGATGGCACTATAATTTTCAATACCCCAAATTACAAAGTCATTGTAGGCAGTTTTAAATCAAGAATCGAAGCAGAAAGAAATTTAGCAGACATCAAGAAAAAATACAAAAATGTATTCCTGCTAAAGCCGAATAAATAAAACAAGAAACCAAAACGACAAGAAATAAAGAACCACAAAAGCAACTCTCTACGGAGTTTCTTTTGTGGTTTTTTATTATAACAAGGCATTAAATACCAAACAAAAACTAACATCTAAACACAAAGCCCAAATTCAAAATTTATTTTTTCATCATCAGCAACAACTACTTCACTACATTACACACAAACATTACAACTCAATCACCACTCCTAAAAAAACATTTCCGCCAACTTGTTACCAGAGCGAAACAGCGCTTTTTATCTGAAAAACCACCTTATAAATCAAATTTCTACACCACCCTTACCACTACTCTTTTTCAGCCTTTAAAACACAATCTGTTTTCTTTAGTACGAACACGTCAATACCCCTGCTAGTCAAAAACCCAACAACACATAACAAAATATCCAACAAAGAAAACTTCAAAACAGATTACCTCACAAAAAAATATCAAAAGAAAACACTACCACAAAAAAACTCAATCTTTTTAAAAAAACTCATTCTCTTATCAAAACCAAACAGTTCTAAACAAAAAAAATCCCGAAAAAATCGGGATTTATATTTTAAAAGAAATTCTCTTATTTAAGTTTCTTTTTAATTGCAACTTCGTGATAAGCCTCAATAACATCATTCATTTCAATATCATTGAATCCTTTTATTTGTATACCACAGTCATAACCTTTAGAAACCTCTTTAACATCATCTTTGAAACGCTTTAAAGCAACTAATTCTCCTGTATGCACTACAACTCCATCTCTAATAACTCTAATTTTAGAGCTTCTCAAAATCTTACCATCAGTTACCATACATCCTGCAATTGAGCCAACTTTAGAAATTTTGAAAATCTCACGAATCTCAGCTGTTCCTAAA
Organism: Flavobacterium sp. YO64; assembly: GCF_004119505.1. Lineage (NCBI taxonomy): Bacteria > Pseudomonadati > Bacteroidota > Flavobacteriia > Flavobacteriales > Flavobacteriaceae > Flavobacterium > Flavobacterium sp. YO64. The sequence goes on from NZ_NRQV01000004.1 coordinate 20,967, forward strand.
ATTTCCTCTTTCATTTCAGGAGCTAACATTCCCTCCATCGCATCTTTCAAGTCATCGATCGCTGCATAAATAATAGAATAGTAACGGATGTCAATTTCTTCTTTATCTGCAAGCTGTCTAGCATTTCCAGCAGGACGAACGTTAAATCCAATAATGATCGCATCAGAAGCAGAAGCCAACATAACGTCAGTTTCAGTAATTGCTCCAACACCTTTATGAATAATATTAATTTGAATTTCTTCTGTAGAAAGTTTAGAGAACGAATCTGATAATGCCTCAACAGATCCATCAACGTCTCCTTTAAGGATTACGTTCAACTCTTTAAACTGACCAAGTGCAATACGGCGACCAATTTCATCAAGTGTAATATGACGTTGTGTACGTACAGATTGTTCACGCATTAATTGAGAACGTTTAGATGCAATTTGCTTAGCCTCTTTTTCGTCTTCGAATACATTAAACTTATCACCTGCTGTTGCTGCTCCATCTAAACCTAAAACAGATACCGGAGTCGAAGGACCAGCTTCTAAAACTGTATGCCCTCTTTCATCATGCATTGCTTTAACTTTTCCATGGTGTTTTCCAGCAAGCATATAATCTCCAATTTTCAATGTACCTTGTTGTACTAAAATTGTCGAAACATAACCTTTTCCTTTATCCAAGAAAGCCTCAACTACAGTTCCTTGTGCTGCTTTATTTGGATTTGCTTTTAAATCCAAGATTTCAGCTTCCAATAAAACTTTCTCTAATAATTCTTTTACCCCTGTTCCGACTTTCGCAGAAATATCATGTGACTGAATTTTTCCACCCCAATCTTCAACAAGTAAATTCATACTAGCCAAACGCTCTTTAATTTTCTCAACATTAGCATTCGGTTTATCAATTTTATTGATCGCAAATATAATTGGCACTCCCGCAGCTTGTGCGTGAGAAATCGCTTCTTTTGTTTGTGGCATGATGTCATCATCCGCAGCTACTACGATAATAGCAATATCTGTAACTTGAGCTCCACGTGCACGCATCGCGGTAAACGCCTCGTGACCTGGTGTATCTAAGAATGCGATTTTCTGACCATTATCAAGAGTAACTCCATAAGCTCCAATGTGCTGTGTAATACCACCCGACTCTCCAGCGATAACATTTTCTTTACGAATATAATCCAGTAAAGATGTTTTACCGTGGTCAACGTGACCCATTACAGTAACAATAGGCGCTCTAGTTACTAAGTCTTCTTCTTTATCTTCAACTACTTCGATAGCTTCCTCGATATCAACAGTAATAAACTCAACTTCGTAACCAAATTCATCAGCTACAATTGTTAATGTTTCAGCATCTAAACGCTGATTCATCGTAACCATGATACCTAAAGACATACAAGTTCCAATTACTTTTGTAATCGGCACATCCATCATGATTGCAATTTCACCTACAGTAACAAATTCAGTAACTTTAATTGTTTTACTTCCTTCGTCAAGAGCTCTTTGCTCATCATCAGATTTCTGACGGTGCGTTTCTCTTTTATCTCTTCTATATTTAGCCGCTTTAGATTTCCCTCCTTTACCTTGAAGTTTTTCAAGAGTCTCTCTAATTTGGTTTTTTACTTCTTCTTCAGTAGGCTCAACTTTAGCTACAATAGCCGGACGGTTTCCTTTTACAAAACCAGGTCTCGCACTTCTGTTTGCATTAAATCCGCCTCCGCCGTTGTTTGGCGTTATCTTATTAGGATTTGGAGTTCCCGGTGCATTCCCAGCTCCTTGAGGTTTTGGCGCCCCTGGAGTTCCTGGCTTAGGTGCAATCCTTTTACGCTTATTTTTATTGGCATTATTTCCAACACCTGGAGCACCAGGTTTATTAGGCGTAATTTTAGGATCTTCTTTCTTTTTCTTAGGTTTATTAAATTGAGACAAATCAATTGTCTGTCCCGTAAGAGTTGTTCCAGATAATTTCTGGTATTGAGTAGTGATCGTTTCTTCGGCAGTTGCAGGATCTGTTGAAACAATAGGCTCTTGCGCTGTTTTTGAAACTTCAGCTTTAACTTCTTTTTTCTCTGTAATAATAGGCTTCTCTACCTTTTTCTCTTCAGAAACTACAGGAGCCGATGGCTCAGGCTGTACAACTTCTTTCTGAACTGGTTTTTCTGGTTGAGCTGGAGTAATAACTGCTTTTGGCTCTTCAGCTTTAACTGGCTCCTCAGTAGGAGTAGAAACAACTGCAGGTTTCTTCGGATTTAAATCTATTTTACCTACTTGCACAGGTCCAGTTACAACCGCTCTCGCTTTTATAATCTCCTGTTGCTTTTGGCGCTCCTCGTCTTGTCTGCGTTTGTCTTCAATTTCTTTCTCACGCTCTACACGTAATGCTTCTTTTTCTTTTCTTTTCTCTTCTCCAACCTCTTTAGAAGCTTCCTTATTCCCCTTATCGCCCGCAAATTGGCTTTGCAGGATATTAAACTCACTATCAGAAATTTTCGCGTTTGGATTTGCATCAATAGCAATACCCTTATCTTTTAGATAATCAACAGCTCTTTCTAACGAGATATTTAATTCCCTTAAAACCTTATTTATTCTTATTACTCTCTCTTCAGACATATAACCTTTTTATTATTACCTTTTTCGTTGTGTTGTTAGAGCCAGACTTCAGCTATTAACTAGCTGTCAAACTCTTCTTTTAGTATCTTCATAACATCCAGAATCGTTTCCTCTTCTAAATCTGTTCTTCTTACTAAATCTTCTACTTCTTGTTTTAAAATACTTTTTGCAGTATCTAAACCTATCTTAGCAAATTCTTCGATTACCCATTCTTCAATTTCATCTGAAAACTCTGTTAATTCAACATCGTCTTCATCTGCAACTGTTCCAGCAACATCACCCTCACGAATAACATCTAATTCATAACCCGTTAATTGACCTGCCAATTTAATATTGTGACCACCTCTACCAATTGCTTTAGAAACTTCTTCTAATTTCAAGAATACTTCAGCTCTTTTGTTTTCCTCATCAATTTTGATTGAAGAAACTTTCGCAGGACTTAATGCTCTTGTAATAAACAATTGAATGTTGTTTGTGTAGTTGATTACGTCGATATTTTCGTTTCCTAACTCACGAACGATTCCGTGAATACGAGATCCTTTCATACCCACACAAGCTCCAACTGGATCAATTCTATCATCATAAGAATCTACCGCTACTTTTGCTTTTTCACCAGGAATACGCACTACATTTTTAACCGTAATCAAACCGTCAAATACTTCAGGAATTTCTTGTTCAAATAATTTTTCTAAGAACTTCTCAGAAGTTCTAGACATAATAATTTGAGGTTTGTTTCCTTTCAATTCAACGCTTTCAATTATCCCACGAACATTATCTCCTTTACGGAAAAAGTCAGATGGAATTTGTTTTCTTTCGGAAGTACAATTTCGTTCCCTTCATCATCAACTAAGATAACTACTCTTGGACGTACGTGATGTACTTCTGCAGTGTATATATCACCAATAATATCTTTAAATTGCTTATAAAGATTTGTATTATCGTGTTCGTGAATTTTAGATATTAAGTTTTGACGCAAAGCCAAAATAGCTCTTCTCCCTAAATCAATCAATTTAACCTCTTCAGAAACTTCTTCGCCAATTTCAAAATCCGCTTCAATCATTCTTGCTTCAGTCAAAGTAATCTCTTCGTTTTCAAAATCAAGATCTTCGTCAGCAACAATTACTCTTCTTCTCCAAATCTCCATATCTCCTTTATCAGGATTTATAATGATGTCGAAGTTATCATCAGAACCGTATTTTTTCTTTAATGCATTTCTAAACACGTCCTCTAAAATTGCCATAAGCGTTACACGATCAATAAGTTTATTATCTTTAAACTCTGAGAATGAATCGATTAATGCTAAATTTTCCATGCGAATTCTTTAATTAAAATGTTACTGTAACAATTGCCTCTTTAATTTCTGTATAAGGTATTTGTTGCTCTTTTTGAACTGTTTCTTTTCCTTTTCCTATTTTTTTCGGTTCTCTTGCTTCCCAAGACAAAATTATAAAAACATCGTTAGCTTCTACTAATTCTGCTTCAATTTTTTCAGTATTTGTAGTAACAATCAATGTTCTACCAATATTTTTCTTGTATTGTCTTACCAATTTCAAAGGAGACCCTACTCCAACTGATGCTACTTCAAGAGAAAAATCTTGCTCTTCACGATCCAAGTTATTCTCAATTGCTCGACTAATATCGATGCAATCCTGCAGTGCCACTCCTGTATCACCATCTAAACCTACACTAATTTTAAAAGCATCAGAAACAGCCAGATCAATCAAAAAGATTGACGGCTTTTCTAAAAGAGCCTCCGCAATTAATCCGTTTACTTTTTCTTTAAATGTCATAATTTTATAAAAAGAGGGGACACTTAGTCCCCTCATTATTTAGATTTTAATAAATAACGGTGCAAATATAGTGATTTTTTTATAAATCAAAATAAATAGATCGCTCTAAAAATATTTCTTATCTTTATAGAAGCATTAATTTAACAGAATTTCTCATTATTTAACCCAAAAACCATGAAACAAATTCTAGTACCTACTGACTTCTCTGAACATGCAGAAGACGCCTTAAAAGTCGCTGCCCAAATTGCCAAAAAAAACAACTCCGAAATCATCATCCTGCATATGCTTGAACTTCCAAGCCAAATGAACGACGCCGTTTTAGGCGGCACCAGCATTCCCGAAACCATGCTTTTCATGAAAAAAGCGAACGAAATGCTGGATGAAATTTCATCAAAGCCATACCTAGACGGCATTCAAGTGACTGAAATCGTAAAAATAGATAGACCTATTCACGGAATCACTAAAGTAAGCAAAGATCACAATATAGATTTAATTGTAATGGGTTCTCACGGCTCTTCTGGCGTTGAAGAATTACTAATAGGTTCTAACACTGAAAAAGTAGTACGCAATTCTGACATTCCTGTTTTGGTAATCAAAAAAGACATCAAAAATTTTAATACATCTAATATCGTATTTGCTTCTGATTTTTCAGAAGAAGCAAAAAAACCATTCAAAAAACTCCTTGACTTTGCCAAAACATTCCAATCAAAATTACATTTAGTTACAATTTGCACACCAAACAGCTTTAAAACTACACACGCAGCAGAAAAAGCCATAACCGATTTCATCACGGAATTTAACCTCTCAGATTACACTACAAATATTTACAACGATACTAATATCGAAAAAGGAATCATAAACTTTTCCAACAAGATAAACGCAGACATCATTGGAATGTGCACACACGGAAGAACTGGTTTTGCACACTTTTTTAACGGAAGTATCAGCGAAGGCTTAGTAAATCACGCCATTAAACCTATTATCACTTTTAAAATATAAAAACAACCAAACAAAATCAACTCACTTAAATTTATGGTATAATAAAATAAAAAAAAAGCCTCTCAAATGAGAGGCTTTTTATGTTGGTCTACTAGGACTCGAACCTAGAAAGACTGCACCAAAAACAGTTGTGTTACCATTACACCATAGACCAATAGTGCTGTTAAGCGGGTGCAAAATTATAACTTTATTTAGTTTATGCAAATTTTTACAGATATTTTTTTTGCATAAAAAAAGCCTCTCAAACGAGAGGCTTTTTATGTTGGTCTACTAGGACTCGAACCTAGAAAGACTGCACCAAAAACAGTTGTGTTACCATTACACCATAGACCAGCAGTGCTGTTAAGCGAGTGCAAATTTAAGCCTTTATTTAATTTGCACAAGCTTTTTCATCAAAAAAAATCATTTTTTTTTCATTTTTCAACTTCACACTTATTCAAAACATCAGAAGACACTCATAAACAACAAATTACTCTTCACTCATACTTTTATAGAATTTTTTGTTAATGCTCGTTTCTTTACACAAAAAAACATTTTCTTTGTAGGATTAAAAACATACAAAATTTTAACACCTAAATATGGCACAATTCAATTTCAATAAATGGAATACAATTATTGGTTGGTTTGCATTTGCAATCGCTTTAATCACCTATACATTAACAGTTGAACCTACCATGAGTTTTTGGGATTGCGGGGAATACATAGCCACAGCGGCAAAATTAGAAGTGGGGCATCCGCCAGGAGCGCCTTTATTTCAAATGATGGGTGCCTTTTTTGCAATGTTTGCCATAGATGCACAACATGTAGCCTTAATGGTAAACATGATGTCTGTTTTTTCAAGTGCCTTTACAATATTATTCATGTTCTGGTCATCGTCTATGATTTTAAAGAAAATTGTAGCTCGTTTTGCCGAAATTGACCAAAACAATTCTATCGTAATTCTAGGAAGCTCTTTTGTTGGAGCATTAGCTTACACTTTCTCAGACAGCTTTTGGTTTAATGCCGTTGAAGCCGAAGTATATGCAATGGCCTCATTACTAATCGCATTACTTTTCTGGCTGGGATTACGTTGGGAACAAGATATGGACAAACCAAAAGGAAACAAATGGCTATTAATCATATCTTTAGTTGTCGGACTTTCGTTTGGCGTGCACTTTATGGCACTATTAACGATTCCATCAATTGGGTTTCTTTACTATTTTAAACATTACGAAAAAGTTACTATTAAAAATTTCCTTATTGCAAATGTTGTTGTAATTGGGATTTTGTTGTTTATCTTTAAATTACTCTTGCCTTTAACAATGGCATTCTTTGGTAAAACTGAAATTTTCATGGTAAACAGCATGGGATTACCATTTAATTCAGGAACTATCTTTGTTGTTTTACTTCTAGTTGCATTCTTCTATTTTGGATTAAAATTTACCAAGCAAAAAGGTTTAATTTTTTACAACACTATTATACTTTGCATCCTATTTATATTTATTGGTTTTTCGACTTGGATGATGCTTCCTGTGCGTGCTAACGCAAATACAGTTATCAATGAAAACAAGCCATCAGATGCTGCCGAAGTTCTAGCTTACTATAATCGTGAGCAATATGGTGTAAATCCATTGTTCTACGGCCCGCAGTACACCGAAGTTTTTGCAGGTTTAGACGCTAAAAACCCATACTCAGACAAAAAACCTAACTACGAAAGAGACGATAAAACTGGTAAATACATCATTACCAACAATTATAAAAATGCAGATCAAAATTCAGATGACAATCAAAAAACAATTCTGCCAAGAATGTGGAGTACCGAAAATGGACACATTCAGAACTACATCAGCTTTACAAACCCGCCTAAATTCAGAATCAACCCAAATTATAATTATGAGGATGATTTAGCAAAGTACGGAATTGACGCAAGCCAATTGAGCGAAGATGAATACAACAAAGCAACTGCTCAATTAAGAAATGAAGTGGAAAAAACTATTTCTGAATTTAAACATGCTTTTGCTCAAAAACAAATTGACAACGAAGGCTATGTTAAATTCTTAAACAGCTATAAAGATTATTTAATAATCGAAAAACCTTCAACTGTTGATAATTTCAGTTTTATGTTCGAATATCAATTTGGATATATGTACTGGAGATATTTAATGTGGAATTTTGTTGGACGCCAAAGTGATGTTCAAGGAAAATACGACAATTTAGACGGAAACTGGATCAGCGGAATCAAAGCTCTTGACTCTGTACATTTAGGATCTCAAGACAATTTACCTTCTGATGTTTTAAATAACAAAGGAAGAAATGTTTACTTTTTCCTTCCGTTTATCTTAGGTCTAATTGGACTAATGTACCACGCGAACAAAGATCTTAAAAGTTTTTATGTGCTTTTAGCCTTATTCTTATTTACCGGAATTGCATTAAAAATTTACCTGAACGAAAGACCTTTTGAACCACGAGAAAGAGATTATGCTTTGGTAGGATCATTCTACGTCTTTGCTATTTGGATTGGCTTTGGAGTTTATTCTTTATATGAGAGCATTCAAAAATATATTGCTCCAAAAATTGCAGGACCAATTATTATTGCCGGAAGTTTATTAGCCGCACCTGTTTTAATGGCTTCACAAAACTGGGATGATCACGACAGATCAAACAGATATACAGCCGTTGCAATGGCTAAAGCGTATTTAAGTTCGTGCGATAAAGATGCCATTTTATTTACTATTGGAGACAACGACACCTTCCCTCTCTGGTACGCCCAAGAAATTGAGCACTTTAGAACAGATGTAAAAATTGTAAACACGAGCCTTTTCATGACAGATTGGTATATTGACCAAATGAAAATGAAATCATACGAATCTGACCCTCTGCCTATTTCATTCACACATGAACAATATGTTGGAGATAAATTAGACTACGTGGCTCATATTCCAAAAATAGAAACACGCTGGAACATCACTGATTTTATAGACTTTATCAAAAACCCTAAATCAACTGTAGGATTACAGAATGGACAAACAATTCATTTTTACCCGACAAATAAGATTAGAGTAAACATTGATAAAAATGCTATTATCAAAAACAAAGTTGTTAATCCTAAATACAACGACTCTATTGTTCCTTATATGGACATAGACATTAAAGGAAGTGCGATCTACAAAAATAGATTAATGATGCTTGACATCTTAGCTAATAACAATTGGAAACGACCAATTTATTTTAGTGGAGGTGCTTTTGATGACGAAGATTATTTATGGCTGAAAAACTATTTACAGTTAGATGGAATGGTATACAAATTAGTTCCTATTAAAAATGTTCCTTCTAAAGATGGCGGACCAATGGACATGGGACAAATTGACGCTGATAAAATGTATGACATTGTAATGAAATGGGACTGGGGCAACAGCGAAAGTGAAAAAATCTATCACGATCCAGAAACCAGAAGAAACAGCATTACATATAGAACAAATTTATCCCGCTTAATGAATGAACTTATTGCTGAAGGTAAAATTGACAAAGCTAAAAATATTATCAATTTAGCGATTACAAAAATGCCGTTAGATAAGTTTGGTTACTACTCTTTAGTTGAACCGTTTGCCGGTGGATATTACAAAGTAGGAGAAAAAGCTAAAGCGCACGATTTATTAGAAAAATTAGTTAATAAGTACAGAGAAAATCTAGACTATTACAAAACTTTGAGCGGTTCAGATCAAACAGATTTAGCTATTGACATTATCACTGATATTGAACGATACAGAAGTTTATTGCAAGTAATGAAAGAAAACAACGACAAAGCTTTTTACGAAAAACATAAAACAACGTTTAATACATATGTAAATATTTTTGAACGTTTTGGACGTGAAAAAGAATAATATACGAAAAATATATTAATTAAAAAAATGCAGGACTGCTTGATAAACAGTCCTGCATTTTTTTATATTTACTTATCTCTAAAATAAGTTAATCATGAGCTTTTATTGGGTAAAAACTAATTCATTCATAAAAACGGTGTTTTCTAAATATTGTTGGGACATTCCAAACAACGAAAAGAAAATATACCTAACCTTTGATGATGGCCCAACTCCAGAAATTACAGACTGGGTATTAGCTGAATTGAGAAAATTTGATGCAAAAGCTACCTTTTTTTGTATTGGAAAAAACATTAAAGCCAACTTATCCTTATTTGAAAAGCTTATAACTGACGGACACAGCATAGGTAATCACACCATGAACCATGTTAATGGCTGGAAAAGTAACAATGATGATTATATTGAAAATGTAAAAAATTGTGCTGCTATTTTAGAAGAAGAAAAAACATGCAATTTATTATTTCGTCCTCCTTATGGAAAAATAAAAAAAGCACAATCTAAAATTTTACGCAAGTTAGGCTATAAAATAATTATGTGGGATGTTTTGAGCGCTGACTTTGACCAAAGTATTACTCCTGAAAAATGCCTTGAAAATGTTACAAAAAACGTGAAATCAGGAAGTGTAATTGTATTTCATGACAGCATAAAAGCCTCACCAAATTTAAAATTTGCTCTTCCAAAAACATTACATTTCTTAAAAGAAAACGGCTATAAGTTTGATATTATTCACTAAACAATATCGCTATCGCAACCTTTTAAAAATCAAATTGATCTTGAACAATACCGATAAGAGTATTAGCATCAAGTTCTCCAGACTGCCTCCAGATCATTTGCCCCTCTTTATAAATCATTAACGTAGGCAATCCTTTAATTCGCAATGCTTCAGCTAATTCTTGATTTTTATCCACATCAATTTTAATTACCTTAGCTTTATCGCCTAGCGCAGCCGCAACATCCTTAATAACAGGATGCATCGATACTGATGATTCGTTCCAATCTGTGTAAAAGTCAATTAACACTGGAACCTGAGCATTTATAAGTTCTCCAAATTTTGACATAAAACCAAAAATTTAATTCTTTTAATCTAGTTAAAAAAGATAATTAATACAAATGTAGCATTTTTAACGAATTAAGCCACATTGTTCCCCTTTTTTAGTTCAATGACCGTTATTTCAGGCATAATTCCAACTCTTCCTGGATAGGCATGAAAACCAAACCCCCGGTTAACATAAACGTATCTTTTAGACTCTTCGTATAATCCTGCCCATTGTTTATAAATATATTGTGCGAGACTCCATTTAAAATATCCTGGAATTTCAATTCCAAACTGCATGCCATGAGTATGACCGGACAAGGTTAAATGAAAGTTTTTAGGATGTTTTTTTACTTCATGTTCCCAATGACTAGGATCATGGCTCATTAAAATTTTAAAATCCTCTTGATTCACCTGCTCTGAAGCTTTATTTAAATCCCCTGCTTTCTTAAAATTTGCCCCCCAGTTTTCTACTCCAATTAAAGCAATTTTATCATCACCTTTCTCAATATATCTATGCTCATTAAGCATTAATTCAAACCCAATTTGACCATAAAGATTTTTTATGCCCTCAAAGTTCTCCCTTTTTTCTTTCTCAGAAGACCAAGTAACATACTCGCCATAATCATGATTTCCCAAAACAGAAAACTTACCATACTTATAATCTTTAATACGATTGAATGTTTCCAGCCAAGGATGCATTTCTTTAGCATGAGTATTTACAATATCTCCCGTAAACAAAATCATGTCAGATTCCTGCTCATTTATTAAATCAATTGCATAATTTATCTTCTCAGGATTATCAAAACTTCCGCTGTGAACATCTGAAATTTGAGTAATTTTAAAACCATCAAACGCATCTGGTAAATCTGGAAAAAAAATTGTTTGCTTGATTACCTTAAAATTATATTTCCCTTCAAATATTCCATAAATCAACGATAAAAAAGGCACTGCAGCCAATCCTAATGCTATCTGACTTACAAACTTTCGTCTCTCCGGCATCATTTCCTTACGAGGTGCATTATAAATAAAATAATTCAAGATGCTGGCACCAATTCTAAAAATGTCTTCACTAAATAAAACTAACGTAATTACAATTTTCGGTACATAAACAAGCAACATTAAACCTGTTGTAAACATAAATTGTTTGGTTTGCCCAACTGATCGATCTACCTGAGAAAAAGAATAAATTATAAATACAAGAAGCAGTGCACTAATAATTTGATAAGAAATTAAAACCCATCTTAATTTAATTAAAGTTCGGAAAGCTTGATAGGAATAGAACTCAATAAGCAAAAATAGAGCACATAGAATTACAAAACGAAGGATCATTTATTTACAGTTTTAAGCAAAGTAACAAAGAATGAAAATTTTATCGCTTTTTATTATCAAAAATTTAACTCAAACAAAAACAAAAGCCGATAGATTACTCTACCAGCTTTTTTATTACAATTTTTTCTAAAACCTTGTACAGGTTACTTCAGCAAACTAATGCTTTTTATTTTTTTGCTTTTAGTGCTTCCGGCTTCGCTGCTTCTGGTTTTGCCGCTTTTTTTATCCATTTTTTTGTCTTTTTTTAGGAGCTTTAGCCTCTTTTACTGGTGCAGCTTTTGCTGGAGTCATTTGAGCATTTATCATAGCAGTTGTTCCTAGAACAGCAATTGCTAACATTACTAATTTTTTCATGATTGTTTTTTTTTGTGATTATTATCTCTTATTTATAACCCAAAGATAAAACCGTAAAATGAAGACAACATGAAGTTTTGCAAGTAAGAAAAATTTTAACAAATAATTAGATTTTAGCCATGTTAGGGAAAGATAAAGTAAAAATTGTTCCCTCATTTATATTTGACAGAACTTTGATTTCAATATGATGAAAAACAGCTATACTTTTTGCTATCGCAAGACCCAGCCCCTGCCCTTCTTGATCAGAACTAACCCTAGCAAACCTATTAAAGATATTTTCAATTTGAGAATCACTCATCCCAATACCAGAATCTGCAATTGAAATATAATATTGATTTTGCATAAAACCATCGCTCACTATAATACTTCCGTCTGGTTTATTATACTTAATTGCATTTGTTACTAAATTATAAATAAGAATATGGACTAAGGTTTTATTTCCTCTAAAAATCAAATCATTCTTCATTTCATTTACGAATCGAATTCCTTTATCTTCAATTCGATCTTGCAGATCCTCCTCTACATCATTTATAATTTCATGAAAATTAATTTCCTCATTAGCTTCATATTGATTGTTTTCTATTCTAGAAATCAACAATAGATTATTGATGATTTTTTTCAGCATATCTAAGGTCTTTAGCGAACCAGCTATTTTATCAAAAGCGTTCTCATCTAAAGATTCATTCTGTAATAAATTCTCAAACTTGCTTTTGAGTAAAGCAATTGGTGTAAGAAGCTCATGAGAAACATTCGAAATAAACTGCTTTTCTTTTTTAAAAAGCTCCGCAATACGATCCATCATCTGATTCAAAACCAAATCCAACTCTCTGAAATCTCTGGATTTTGCTTTTATAGGCGTATGGTCAAAAACTTCAGGTTCATTGACGCGCCTTATTTTTGTATCAATAATTTTATAAAATGGCTTTAATAAATACTCGATATAAACGGTATCAGCTAAAAAAGTCACCAAAAGAATGACAAACAACACTATAATAATAAAAAACCTAATTATAAAAGTAAGATCATTTACCTCTCCAAGACTGCTTCCAATTTCGAGTTGATAACCTTCATTTCCAAAACTAAAATGATGTGTCAGAATCCTATATTCGTTTTCTTCGCCTTCAATAATGCGAAATTCATTTGTAAAGGTTGTTTTCTTTTGATTAGGCCTGATCGGAGCTTTCGAAAGAACTAAAAACTCACTGTGAAGCGTAGAAAACTGTGAATATGTTTCAGTCGAGTCGCCTTCATTTTCGATAAAATCATTAATTTCCTGCTGATTTAAATGCTCTATAAACTTTTCTTTTTTCTCAATAAGACCATTATTGATATGTCTATAAACCACCTTTTCGACTAAAATAGGAAGCATCAACCATAAAATTAAAATCACCAACAATCGTGTCAGTGCATTAAAAATCGCTAATTGATGTTTTATCTTCACAATATTTGTTTATTCATTAATACGATAACCCACATTTCTAACGGTTTCAAACCAATCGATTGGGGCATGTTTGTCTAATTTTTTTCGAAGATTTCTAACATGAACATCAATAAAATTAGAATCTGAATTTATCTCGAGAATATCTCCCCAAATATGTTCTGTTAACTGCAATCTTGTAATTACACGGTTTTTATTTAGAACTAAATATTGAAAAATATCAAATTCTTTTTTAGTCAAACTTAAAGGCACTTCGTTATAACTCACTTTATAATCCTGAAGCTGAAGCAAAAATCCGTGAATACTTAAATTATTCAAAGTAAAACCATGAATTCTACGAATTACAGCAAATAATCTGGCCGCTAATTCCGTCAAAGCAAAAGGTTTGGTTAAATAATCATCAGCCCCCAAATGAAGCCCATTTATTCTATCATCTAATTCTCCACGCGCTGTAAGCACAATTACCGCAATTTTTGATTTTGTTTTTCGAATAGTCTGTAAAACTTCAAAACCATCTCCATCAGGCAAACCAAGATCGAGCAGCATGGCATCATAATCATTGCTTGCAAATTCTTCAAGAGCATCAGCACAATTATTTGCTATTTTACAGATATAACCTGCTTTGCACAGAAAGTCGTAAACTTCAACTGCAAGCTCCTTATTATCTTCAACAATCAAAACATTCATAAAAACATCTTTTAGGTGCAACTAAAATTAATCAATTATCAAAAATCAAATGACACATTATTAAAAAATTAACGAACAAAAAAAGCTGACAAATTTCTTCATCAGCTTTCTTCAACCGCATTCTCCACAATCATTAATCCTACTTTGTCTCCTTACAATCTTTTGAAGACAAAACATTAGCAATGTTTATTTTTTCACGGTGGCAGTTTCTTCTTTTGGAGTTTCAGCTTTTGCTTTTTTGTTTGATTTATGATGGTGTTTCGTAGCTTTCACCTCTTTTGCAGGAGCTGCCTGAGTTGGAGTTGTTTGAGCACTAACCATTACACTTGTTCCTAAAACTGCTGCTAATACAATAAATAAATTTTTCATGATTTCTAAATTTTTAAATTAATTACACTTGTTTTATTAATAACCTTAACCTTATATATTTATTTTTTACTTTTACTGTCTCTTCTTTTAAAGCTGTATTTCTTTTGTGTTTTGTTGCTTTTATTTCTTTTGCAGGAACCGTTTTACCCTCTTTTGCAGGAAATGCATGAACCATTGCACTTGTTCCTAAAACTGCGACTAATAACATTAATAAATTTCTACTCAAGCTTAGCTGTTTGCTTTTTTGGTTTTCGTGAATCTTCGATTTCATCATTTCTAAAATTTAGTATTCAATTCCTTTTATTTTACAGATCAAAAGTACCCTCATAAAATGAAGAGAAAATGAAGAAATCTCCGAAATAAAAAAAATTTAACTCGACATTAACTTTTACGTTTTTTACCATATAAGTTATATAAGTTCATTTTAAATATTCTAATTCAATAAATATTAGACATCTCTACAGTATACAGGATGCTAAATTGAACTTATATAACTTATACGATGGAAAAAAAATCTTGTTAGTTTAATTTTTGAGACCTCAATTGTTTATTTTTACAGACTAATATTTTTTATATGTCAACTCAAAAACGCCTTTTTCTTCTAGATGCTTACGCATTAATTTTTCGTGGTTATTATGCCTTTATAAAAAACCCTAGAATTAACTCAAAAGGAATGGATACATCTGCAATTATGGGTTTTATGAACTCACTTTTAGATGTTATTAAAAGAGAAAAACCAGACCATTTGGCCGTAGCATTTGACAAAGGCGGAAGCCAATTGCGAAATGAATTATTTCCAGAATACAAAGCAAACAGAGACGTTACTCCTGAAGCTATTAAAATAGCGGTACCTTATATATGCGAATTATTAAAAGCAATGCACATTCCGATTATCGAAGTTGCCGGTTTTGAAGCTGATGATTTAATTGGAACAATTGCCAAACAAGCCGAAAAAGAGAACTACAAAGTTTTTATGGTAACTCCTGATAAGGATTTTGCTCAATTGGTTTCTGAAAACATCTTCATGTACAAACCTGCTCGTATGGGTAATGGAATTGAAATTTGGGGTGTTCCTGAAGTATTAGAAAAATTTGAAATCGAACGCCCTGAACAAGTAATCGATTTTCTTGGAATGATGGGAGATGCTGCCGATAACATTCCTGGACTTCCAGGCGTTGGTGAAGTTACTGCCAAAAAGCTTTTGAAAGAGTTCGGAACAATGGAAAATCTTTTAGCTAATACCGATAAGCTGAAAGGAAAAATGAAGGAGAATATTGAGGCTAATAAAGAGAAAGGCTTATTGTCTAAAAAACTGGCAACAATTTTATTAGACTGTCCCGTAACTTTTGATGAGAATGATTATGAATTAACGCGCCCTGATATTGAAAAAACCGATGCGATTTTTCAAGAATTGGAATTTAGAAGAATGGCCGAACAATTTGATAATTTGTTTAAAACTGACGGAACACAAACTGCTCCAGCAGCAGCTCCAGATGCCAAATTATACAAAAAACCACAGCCAAAAAACGAAGAACAATTTGATTTATTTGGAAGTGCTTCCGCAGATGAAGATACAGAAACTGCAAGAACGTCTTTTTACAGCACATTAGAAAACACACCTCACTCCTATCAAACCATTCAAGGAGATTTAGGAGTAAAATTGCTTTTACAAAATTTACAAAACCAAACTTCGGTTTGTTTTGATACCGAAACTACAGGAATCGATGCTTTGCATGCAGAACTTGTGGGTATGTCATTTTCTTATGAAAAAGGAAAAGCATTTTATGTTCCGTTTCCAGAAAATCAAGAAGAAGCAAAAATATTAGTAGACAAATTTGTTCCGTTTTTTGAAAATGAAAACATCGAAAAAATTGGGCAAAACCTTAAATACGATTTAAAGATTCTTTCTAATTATGGCGTTACCGTAAAAGGAAAGCTTTTTGATACCATGATTGCGCATTATTTGATTAATCCAGATATGCGTCATAATATGGATATTTTGGCAGAAACCTATTTAAAATATTCTCCAAAATCAATTGAAACCTTAATAGGTAAAAAAGGAAAAAATCAGCTTTCGATGCGTGACGTTCCTCTTGAAGACATTAAAGAATATGCGGCCGAAGATGCTGATGTTACTTTACAATTAAAAGAAATTTTCACTGTAGAATTAGACAAAACCGAAACTAAAAAATTATTTGATGAAATCGAAATTCCATTAGTAAGCGTTTTAGCTGCAATGGAAACCGAAGGAATTCGATTAGATGTTGATTTTTTAAATGCAATGTCTAAAGAAATGGATGTTGAGATCAAATCTTTAGAACAAAAAATATACGAAACCGCAGGAGAAAAATTTAATCTAGCCTCTCCAAAACAATTAGGAGATATCTTATTTGATAAACTTAAAATTGGCGGAGCAAAACAAAAGAAAACTAAAACTGGTCAATATGCAACCGGCGAAGAAGTATTAACTTATTTAGCAAACGACAATCCAATTGTAAAACAAATTTTAGATTGGCGTCAGATGGTAAAATTGCAAAGCACTTACATCTTAGCTTTACCGGAACAAGTTGACAAAAAGACTTTACGTGTTCATACTGATTATATGCAGACAGTTGCAGCAACAGGACGTTTAAGTTCTAATAATCCAAACCTGCAAAATATTCCAATTCGTACCGAAAGAGGGCGTCAGATTCGTAAAGCCTTTGTAGCACGTGATGAAAATCATACTTTAATTTCTGCCGATTACTCGCAAATCGAATTGAGAATTATTGCCGCTTTAAGTGGTGAAGAAAACATGATTAAAGCATTTCAAAACGGAGAAGATATTCACAAAGCAACCGCTGCAAAAGTTTTTGATGTAGCGCTGGAAGAAGTTTCCCGCGAGCAAAGAAGCCATGCTAAAACTGTAAACTTCGGAATTATATATGGTGTTTCTGCTTTCGGATTAAGCAACCAAACTTCGTTATCAAGAAGCGAAAGTGCTGCTTTGATTGATGCTTATTACAAAACTTACCCAAGATTAAAATCATATATCCAAGAGCAGATTGATTCTGCCAGAGAAAAAGGTTATGTACAAACCATTCTAGGTCGTCGTCGTTATCTAAAAGACATTAACTCCGCAAATGCAGTTGTAAGAAGTGCAGCCGAACGAAATGCTGTAAACGCGCCAATTCAAGGAAGCGCTGCCGATGTAATTAAAATTGCAATGATTAACATTCATAAAAAATTACAAGACGAAAACTGGAAATCTAAAATGCTGCTTCAGGTACATGATGAACTTGTGTTTGATGTACATAATGACGAGTTAGAAAAAATCCAACCCATGATCAAACATGAAATGGAAAATGCGTTTAAACTTTCTGTTCCTTTAGAAGTTGAACTTGGCTTAGGTAAAGACTGGCTGGAAGCACATTAGAAAGACCGAAATGAAACAAAAAACGATAACGTATTCTCTTGTAACAATAGTTGTCTTATTTATAATCTATCAAATCAATGTTAGCTTAGCTTTAGGCTTAGATACTTTTGTAATAAATCTTTTTCCTCGCAAAAAGCTGCCGAGTGAATTTGTGACTTATAAAAATTTATCTGAAGTTAAAAAATTTGGCAATCATGATATATCAATATTTCAAAAAGGAGCTGAATATTGTTATACGTTTCAGATACTTGAGATTTCAAGTGATAAAATCATCGTTAAAGTAATTACCAAATCTGAACCTTATGATCACGGAGGAGGAAATACTGGCAGTAATTACAGCAACACATTATTTAAAATGGATTCCTTTGGAAAAGTTTTAGATACAATAGGCTTTAAAACTTCCTCGTCTGATCAATCTGAATTTGGCGAGATTGTTTTGCTTAACAAACAAATAGTAAACAAAGCTCTGCTTTATTACCAAACTTGGCCTGCAGATGGAAACAAAACAAAAAAAGCATTTGTTCCTGTAAACAAAGATTTAACTTGGTCTGCTGAAAAATTATCTAAATATTATTATGATACTATTGTACCCAATTGTATTTACTTAGAATCTTTTTATAGCTGGAGAGATCACTCTATACCTTCTGACAAAAGAGAATCTATAATATATTACGCAAATAATCAATGGTATGTCGTTTATGGCGCAGGTGAAGATATATATAATAATGCCCGAGACCTAAGCTCGAAGCAGCATAAAAAGATTGATAATGAAAATCTATTTCATGATATACCAAATGATAAAATAAAGATTAAATATTATCAAAAATTAGAATATAATTCAAATATGGCAGGACAAACCCAGTCCAACAGCCCTTATACTTATTATTACTGGGATGGAATTGCTTATGTCAATATACCTTTTGCAAAAGACACCCTAAAATTTAAAAAAGAAGATATTTTTTTGGATGATTACAGCAACAAGGAAAAAACAATATACAGCACTACAAAAGACAACTGGACAGAAATGGAAAACGCTGTGAAAAAAAAATACAATTATTATTCAAATCCAAATTTGAAGTTTACCTTAATTTCTGACGATGAAAGTAAAAACTTGTACATTGTCAAAAAAACAAAATAATACTGCATTTTAAAATTGGCTATCATGAAAAAAGCTTTTTTGTTTCTATTTATAATGTACTCAACGATTTCATTTTGTCAGGACAAAATTTATTATCTAGAAGGAACTTTAGGTAAAAGCACAATCTATATGACTCTTCAAGTTTATAAATCAGATAATGAGACTAATCTAAACGCCGTATATTTCTATAAAAACTCATTAAAAGACATTAAACTTGAAGCAAAATTAAAAGACAATAATAATTACACTTTCTATTTTAAGCCCGGCGATATTGTTACTGAAAAGTTTTACTTGAAAAAATCAGGAAATAATTTCGATGGTTATTGGTATGATGCTAAAGACAAACAACTAGCCGTTCACCTTGAGCCTGTTAATTTTGATAATTACAAATCAAACCTCTCAATTAGGTTTGATGACGAACGTTTGAATCTGGTAAAATATAAATTTCTGGAATTCAAAAAACAAAAAACCACGATTTACAATAACAAGGAATTTGTCTGGTATTCTGAAAAACATTGCGATTCAGATTTCTTTAGATTAGGAAATAATTTTTCAGAGAAAAACAAGGCTGTTATAAATCCAATTTTAGAAAATATACACATTCAAACTACATTAGCGCAGCTTAACTGCTCCTCAAGTTTTGAGTATAGCGAGGGAAAAGGAATCGAAGGAAGAACTACCATAAATTTCCTCAATACAAACTTATTAGGCTTTGAAATGTTTTCATCTTATTACTGTGGCGGTGCGCATCCTGATTTTGGAGGAAGCGGTTATTTGATTGATCTAAACAATGGAAAAGATTATGAAATAGATGACATCATTGCATTTGATAAGAGTGTTACCACCGAAGAACAAAGTAATTTTGACAACTATTCAAAATACAGAAGCACTTATTTCGCTCCTAAATTACTAACGGTACTTAACTCTGAATTTCATTTCGAAAAACCAAAAAATGACGATGATGATCCTTGCGATTATACTAATGAAGAATATTGGGATTTTCCGTCTTGGAGTTACACTGAAAAAGGCATAGAATTCACACCGATCTTTTACAGAGCCGCAAGATCTTGCGAAGAATCTTTTTTAATTCCTTTCGAAAAATTAAAAAAGTATAAAAATCCTAAATTCCCATATTCCTTATAAAAAAATATCCGTCTTAAAGACGGATATTTTTTATTTATACTTTTCTAGTCGATTCTCGCTCTTTCAATTTTGTTTTGATAACGATAGTTTCATAGTCTGAAGTTTCGCCTTCTGGCTCTTCTAATCTCTGAATTAATCTTTTTGCAGCTACTTCACCAATTTCGATTCCATGCTGACTTACTGTAGTTAAACTTGGAGACAAACGTCTTGAAGCCAAAATTCCATCAGCAAAACCAATTATCGAAATATCTTCAGGAACTTTATATCCTTTTTTCAAACTAACTCTTAAAGCCGCAACAGAATCATTTTCATCTAAAGCGAAAATCGCATCAATTTTATTTTCAAAAATAGCATCAATTTTAGCTTTCATATCTTCCTCTGAATCGGTACGAAGAATGATTTTTTCGTTTATTGGAATATTATTGTCTTTTAACGCTTTTAAATATCCGTCAGCTCTTAATTTCCCAACACTTAAATTATCTACAGAAGAAATTAAAGCAATGTTTTTGCATCCTAAATTAATTAAATGCTGAGTTGAGTTTAAAGCAGAATCAAAATCATCTACAACAACTTTATCACATTCTACTTCATCAGCAATACGATCAAACATTACAATTGGAGTTCCGTCATTTATGATAGCAGAAAAGTGATTGTAATCTTGAAGTTTTTGCGCTTCTTCAGAAACCGAAAGAATAAAACCATCAATTGTTCCGTTGCTTAACATTTCAAGTGTATGAACTTCTTTCTCTAAAGATTCATTAGAAATACAAGTAATTACGTTATATCCTTTTTTATCTGCCACTTTTTCGATTCCGCTAAAAACTTTTGCGAAAAAAGAGTTTAAAATATTAGGTATAATTACACCAATCGTTTTAGTCTTACGATTCTTTAAATTCAGACCAATAACATTTGGTTTATAATTTTTGAGTTTGGCATACTCCTTAATCTTCACCTTCGTCTGCTCACTTATTTCCGGACTGTCATTTAGCGCCTTAGACACCGTAGATACAGAAACACCAAGTTCTTTCGCAATTTGTTTTAGAGTTGCTTTAGCTTTCATCTATTAATATTTTATGTAATTAATACAAATATAGTAGAATTACCGAAAATAAAACAAAAAACTGCTGCTACTATTTGAAATCACAAGGTCTTTTCGAAATAATATTCAAAAACATTGATTATTTAAAACCACTAGTGCTAAAATTTCGTTAATAACTTAATAGCATGTTATTAACCTTAATAAAAACCTAGATTATGAAAAACGAAGTTAAAATTCATGAAGTTGATCCTTCACTGAATAACAGAAGGAGCTTCCTTAAGCTCAGTGGACTAACATTAGTTACCGCAGGTTTGGTTTTAGCTGGTTGCAGCGACAATGACAACGATAATAATATGGAGGACAACTCCTTACCCGGAATAAAAAATGGCGTTTTTGATTTAGGTTCTGGAGATTTTGGCGTACTTACATATGCTTACGCCTTAGAACAGTTAGAAGCTGATTTTTATACTAAAGTTGTAAATTCAACAAATTTCAATACCGTATTTAATGACATTGAGCGTCAAGTCTTAACAGATTTATACCATCATGAAGTAGTTCATAGAGATTTTTTTAAAGCTGCCTTGACTGGAGCGCTTCCCGATCCAAGCTCTCAATTACTTCCTTCCTTAGCTTTCAACTATGGCTCTTTAAATTTTAACAGCCATAATGAAGTTTTAGCCACCGCAAAAGCACTAGAAGATACAGGCGTTGCTGCTTATAACGGCGCAGGCAGATTAATTAAAAGCCCAGATTATTTATTACTGGCAGGAAAAATTGTTTCGGTTGAAGCCAGACACGCTTCTGCAATAAGAAGCTTGATCAATCCAAACTCTAAAGATTTTGCAGGCGACGATATTGTAAACCCTTCAAACGGTTTAGATGTCGCAAAAGATCCTTCTAAAATCCTACCAATTGCCGGCGGATTTATTACTACAAAATTTACTGCCAAATATTTACCTTAATCTTAACGAGCTAAAACTTAGAAATTATGAATATTTTAAAATTTATAGAAACCTTTACTGATGATAGTATAATGAATAGTACAGGTTCACGAAGAGACAGTTTTTCACAATTTGGAAATATCAGTAAAAATCTGGCGCTGGCATCAATTCCTTTTGGATTATCAGCATTGGCAAATAAAGCAATAGCAAAAGATATCACCCCAACACCCGCTACCCCAATCGGGGCTTTACAATTTGCCTTAACACTAGAATATCTAGAAAATGAGTTTTATGCCATGGCGCTGGATTCTGGTGTCATTCCAGCTTTAGAAAATGGCGGACGAGATTTAAAAGTCTTTCAACAAATAGCAGCTCATGAGTCAAGTCACGTTAAATTTTTAATCGCAGGATTAGGCGGCCCAGGAAGTGCTAACTTCGTTGCTAAACCTACTTTTGACTTTACGGTGGGCGGTACATTTGACCCTTTTCATGATTACCCAACCTTTCTTGCCTTAGCACAAGCTTTTGAAGATACCGGCGTAAGAGCTTACAAAGGACAAGCTGCAAACTTAATAACTACACCAGATTTATTAACTGCAGCTCTGCAAATACATTCTGTCGAAGCACGTCACGCATCTGAAGTGCGAAGGCTCCGCAAATTAAAAGGCTGGATTTCGAATGCTGATCGAGGAGCGGGAATGCCGCCGGCAACTCAAGCGGTTTACGATGGCGAAGGAGTTACCACTCAAGCGGGATTCAATACCGCTGCAGCCTTCGGAGCTTCCGCAGGATCAGAAGCTTACGATGAACCTTTAACAACGCAGCAAGTTGTAGATATTGCCAATATTTTTATTGTTTAATAACAAAAACACTCCACAAATTAAACCAGCTTCGCCTTAATGTGAAGCTGGTTTTTTTTTAGTTTTAAAAATAAAAACTGAGAGCCTGATTTTCAGGATATAAAATATTCTTTTAAGGTATTTGGTTTTAAAATAATTAATTGTACTTTTGCATCCCCTTTATTGGGGATGGAATGTTTAATTAAAATAATATTATGGACGCATTAAGCTACAAGACAATTTCAGCTAGCAAAGCCACTGTAACTAAAGAGTGGATTGTTGTTGATGCAGAAGGTCACAACTTAGGACGTCTTGCTTCAAAGGTTGCGATGATCTTAAGAGGTAAGTACAAGCCAAGTTACACACCGCACGTTGACTGTGGAGATAACGTAATTGTTATCAACTCAGAAAAAATTAACCTTACAGGTACAAAAATGAATGACAAAATTTACATGCGTCATACAGGTTACCCAGGAGGACAAAGAACTTTAACTGCTAAAGTATTGCAATCTAAAAACCCTGCATTATTAGTAGAAAAAGCTGTAAAAGGAATGTTACCTAAAAACAAATTAGGAGCTGAACTTTTTAGAAATCTAAATGTTGTTGTAGGTGCTGAGCATACTCACGGAGCTCAAAAACCTAGAACTGTTAACCTAAACGATCTTAAGTAATGGGAGTTATTCACAAAATCGGTAGAAGAAAAACCGCTGTTGCACGTGTATATGTTTCTGAAGGAACAGGTAAAATCACTGTAAACAAAAAAGAATTCGCAACTTACTTTCCAACTGCAACTTTACAATACAAAGTTTTACAACCATTATCTATGACAGAAAATGCAAGTAACTTTGATGTAAAAGTAAACGTTTACGGAGGTGGTTCAACTGGTCAAGCAGAAGCTGTAAGAATGGCATTAGCACGTGTAATGTGTGAAGTGAACATCGAAAACAGAGCTATCTTGAAACCAGAAGGTTTATTAACAAGAGATCCAAGAATGGTTGAACGTAAGAAATTCGGTCAGAAGAAAGCTCGTAAGAGATTCCAATTCTCTAAACGTTAATATTACCTGTCTTGTTCAAATGGGACAAGACATTATCAATTATTTATTGAAATTAAAAAACACAGTTATTGTTGCTCTCCTACCGAGGTAGGAAATAGTTTAGCATCTAAATGTATAAAGCCAGAGAAATCGCCATTTATACATTGCTAATCAACAGAACGTAAACTAGTACAAAAATGGCAAACAAAATAGAAGTAAAAGAATTACTAGAAGCAGGTGTTCACTTCGGACACATGACTAGAAAATGGGATCCAAACATGGCTCCTTACATTTATATGGAGCGTAATGGTATTCACATTATCAATCTATATAAAACTGCAGCTAAAATCGAAGAAGCTAACGAAGCTTTGAAAAAAATCGCTGCATCAGGTAGAAAAATTTTATTCGTAGCTACCAAAAAACAAGCAAAAGACATCGTTGCTGATAAAGCAAAAGCTGCAAACATGCCTTACATCACTGAAAGATGGCCTGGTGGAATGCTAACTAACTTTGTAACTATCAGAAAGGCAGTTAAAAAAATGTCTTCTATTGATAAAATGAAGAAAGATGGTACTTTCATGACGTTATCTAAAAAAGAGCGTTTGCAAGTTGATCGTTTACGTGCTAAATTAGAGAAAAACTTAGGTTCAATCGCTGACATGTCTAGACTACCAGCTGCATTGTTCGTAGTAGATATCAAAGCTGAACACATCGCAATAAAAGAAGCACAAAAATTAAACATTCCAGTTTTCGCAATGGTTGATACGAATTCTGACCCAAGAGAGGTTGATTACGTAATTCCAGCAAATGATGATGCTTCTAAATCAATTGACAAAATTTTATCTTTAGTAACTACTGCAGTTATCGAAGGTCTTTCTGACAGAGGTTCTGAAAAAGAAACTGAAGCTACTGAAGAAGCTCCTGCTGCTGTTGAAGCTGCACCAGCTGCTGAAGCTGCTCCTGCAACTGAAGAATAAATCAAATTTTAAATTCCAAATTTTAAATTCCAAACTCCAAATACAAAATTAAAAACGTTATGTTGATAATTTAATAAAATTGGAGTTTGGGATTTAGAAGATGGAATTTTTACTTTTAACATTAAAATTCAAAATATTATGGCAACAATTACTGCTGCAGACGTAAATAAATTAAGACAATCTACAGGTGCCGGAATGATGGACTGTAAAAAAGCTTTAGTTGAAGCTGAAGGAGATTTCGATAAAGCTATACAAATCCTTAGAGAAAAAGGACAAAAAGTTGCTGCTAACCGTTCTGACCGTGAGTCTTCTGAAGGAGCTGCTGTTTCTTTTATCAATGCAGATCACACTAAAGGAGCTATCATCACTTTAAACTGCGAAACTGACTTCGTCGGTAAAAATGAAGCTTTCGTAACTTTAGCTAAAGATTTAGTAGAAAGAGCTATCAATTTCTCTTCTAAAGAAGAATTCTTAGCTTCAGATTTCAACGGAATTACTGTTGCTGAAAAATTAATCGAGCAAACTGGAGTTATCGGAGAAAAAATCGAAATCGGTGGTTTTGAAATTTTAGAAGGTGCTTTCGTTGGATCTTATGTTCACGTTAACAAAATCGCTGCATTAACTGCAATTTCTGCTGCAATTCCTAACGCTGACGTTTTAACTAAAGATGTTTCTATGCAAGTTGCTTCTATGGGAGCTGATACATTATCTTACAAAGATTTTGATCCTGCTTTTGTTGAATCTGAACTTGCTGCTCGTATTGCTGTAATCGAAAAAGATAACGAAGAAGCAAAACGTTTAGGAAAAACTTTAAAAAATGTTCCTAAATATATTTCTTTCTCTCAATTAACTGAAGAAGTTTTAAAACAAGCTGAAGAAGATGCTAAAGCTGAATTAAAAGCAGAAGGTAAACCAGAACAAATCTGGGACAAAATTATTCCAGGAAAAGTACAACGTTTCATTTCTGACAACACTACTTTAGATCAAGAAAAAGCTTTACTTGATCAAAACTTCATCAAAGATGACAGTAAAAAAGTTGGTGATTACGTTAAAGGATTCAACGTTGAAATTACAGGTTTCAAAAGAGTTACTTTAGGTTAATATATTATTTCAATAGAAAAAGCCCGAATATTAATTTATTCGGGCTTTTTTATGTTTGTCAAATTATAAAGACGCACCGCAGTGCGCCTATTATAATTGCAAAGTATTTTTACTTTTTCTTTTCTACAATTGGAAAATTTCTAGCACGCATTAACGCATCAGATTTTGGAGCTCTGCCTCTAAAATTCTCATATGCTTTCTCCTGATCTATAGTGTTTCCTACACTAAAAACATTATCATAAAGACGCTTAGCTACTTCTTTATCATAAGGTCCTTTTCCTTCTGTAAAAGCCTCCCAAGCATCAGCATTAATCACGTCTGCCCATAAATAACTGTAATATCCAGCCGCATAACCATCACCAGAGAAAATGTGTCCAAATTGAGGGATTCTATGTCTCATTACAATTTCTGACGGCATATGAAGCGCATCTAAAGTTTCTTTCTCAAATTTATGAGGATCAATAGTTGTAGTTGCCAAGTGCAGTTTCATATCTATTAAAGAACTAGAAATTGTTTCGACAGTAGCAAACCCCTCATTAAAATTAGCCGCTTTCTCAATTCTATCCACTAATGATTGAGGTAATGGCTGATTTGTTTTATAATGCAATGCAAATTTATTCAACACTTCTGGTGTAGCCAGCCAATGCTCCAATAATTGCGACGGGAACTCTACATAATCTCTAGCCACAGATGTTCCTGCTAAACTAGGATAAGTTACATTAGAACATAATCCGTGAAGCGCATGTCCAAACTCATGAAACAATGTAGTTGCATCTTCCCAAGAAATCAAAACAGGTTCGTTTGCTGCACCTTTAATAAAATTACAGTTATTAGATACAATTGTAAGCACTTCACCATCCATTTTTTGCTGATCACGATATGCATTCATCCAAGCACCAGAACGTTTTCCTGTACGTGCATAAGGATCAAAATACCACAACCCTACTGTTTTACCCGTTAATTTGTTGCTCACTTCCCAAACACGAACATCTGGATGATAAACAGGAACATTTGTAACTTGTTTGAAACTTAAATTAAATAATTCTCCAGCAACCCAAAACATTCCTTCACGTAAATTCTCTAATTGCAAATAAGGCTTAACCTCATTTTGATCTAAATCATATTTTGCTTTTCTAACTTTTTCAGCATAATAGCGATAATCCCACGGCTGAATCTTAAATTTCCCACCTTCGGCATCTACAATTTTCTGCATTTCGGCAACATCTTGATGTACTTTCTCAACTGCAGGTTCCCAAACTGACATCATCAAATCCAATGTTTTCTTAGGATCTTTTGCCATTTTATTAGACAAACTCCAATCTGCAAAAGTTGGGAATCCTAATAATTTCGCTTTTTGAGTACGCAATTGCAAAATAGAAACCAAAGTCGCGTTATTATCATTTGCATTTCCATTATCACCGCGTTTCACAAAAATATCGAAAGCTTTTTCTCTTAATTCTCTACGATTCGAGAAAGTTAAAAATGGTTCAATTGAAGAACGTGTATTGGCAATACAGCCCAAAACATCAAGTTTTCTCTCCTTTGCTTCAGCAATAGCAGCATTTTTTACTTCTAACGGTAAACCATCAAAATCACTTTCTGTCTTTAAGGCTACATATTGATTATTTTCTTCGGCTAATAAATTTTGACTGAATTTAGTAAAAAGACTTGCCAATTTTTTATTAATATCAGCTACTTTTTCTTTGTCTGCCGCATTCAATTTAGCTCCTTCACGTACAAAATCAGTATAATACAACCAGATTAAACGTTGCTGTTCACTGGTCAGTTTTTTACTTTCTTTAGAATTGTACAAAGCCTCAACTCTTGTAAAAAGTTTTTTATTCTGATTGATCTTATCAGAGAATTCCGAAAACTTAGGAGACATCTCGCGATCTACAGCACTAAACTCAGGTGTGCTCAAATTCGATCTGTAAATTCCGTATACTGTCAAAATCCTAGTAATTGTTTTTCCAGAACGTTCCAGCTCAGCAATTGTATTTTCAAAAGTCGGTGCCTTCGGATTATTAGCAATAGCATCAATCTCGTTCAGTTTTTCTTGAATTGCAAACTGAATTGCCGGCTTAAAATCCGCAACCTTATACTCATTAAACGCAGGAACTCCGCCATATGGCCCTGTCCAATTTTTGAGCAATGGGTTATCTGAATTTGATTGTGCGGTGGCCGCAAAAAAAGTTGTTCCCATGAGAAAAATTGTCATTAATTTTTTCATTATCATTATTTTTTAACTAATATATTATTGTTCCAAATGTAACTAAAATCAGCGTTCAAAATAGAATTTTAACTTTCCGATTCTCTTAAATGCAACAGCTTAATTTAAAATCAATCCTTTTTAAGTTATAAAGAAATAGTTTAAATTTGAAACATCATTTACCAAATTAAGATGTTTAAAACCCGAAAAGAAATTGTTTTTGTTGTCCTTGCCGGAATATTTATAACGAATGCAGTTGTTGCAGAACTTATTGGTGGAAAACTAATTCAAATTGGCCCTTTTGTAATGAGCATTGGAATTTTGCCATGGCCTGTTGTTTTTCTAACGACCGATTTGATTAATGAATATTTTGGAGAAAAAGGAGTGAAAAAACTCTCTTTTATAACTGCTTGTTTGATCGCTTATGCTTTTCTAATTCTGTTTATGGCAATAGTAATTCCTGCTGCAAAAGGGATAAGTCCTGTAAACGATGAGCAATTTCAAGCTGTTTTTGGACAAAGTATGTGGATTATTGTTGGAAGTTTAATTGCTTTTATGGCATCGCAATTAATTGATGTATGGATTTTTTGGTTTTTTAAAAGACGTACAGGTGAGCGAAAAATTTGGCTTAGAACAACCGGTTCAACCGTAGTTTCGCAATTATTTGACTCATTTATTGTTCTTGGAATTGCTTTTTGGCTGCCTGGAAAAATTGATTTTGATACTTTTCTTTCTTCCGCATTAATTGGATATACCTTTAAATTATCAATTGCAATTTTACTAACCCCATTAATCTATGCGGGGCATCATTTGATAAAAAAATATTTGGACGAGGAAGGCTCATCTCACAAAGGATAAACCAAAATGAAGCCATGAAAAAAAACTATACGATATTAGTATTCCTTATCGCTTTCCTTTTTTTCGGCTGCGGAAATGACGAGAAAAAACAGCCTAAGAAAAAAGTCTCCCCTGTTAATTCTTTGAAAACGGCACCGCTAAAAGAAATTTCCTCTGCTTCTTCAAAAACCATTGTACAGAAAGAAATTCTTACTGACTCCCTTTCTAGTAGAAAAAATATTTTTGCTGTAAAAAAGCCAATCAAAATTAACAAGCGTACTCAAGAATCAAAAACACTGATTAGCACCGCCGCTTCTGAACAAAAAAAAGACCCAACCGAAAATAAATTATTAAGCTTTACAAACCTTCATAAAATATTAAGTAACTGTAAAATTGGTCAAACCTTAACTCAAAAAGAGCTTACTCAAAACTTTGAAATTCAAAAAGAAGCAGTCAAACTTGTTAAAAGCGTAACCAAAACTGCCCAAAATGAAATCGAAGTTAAATGGCATTCAACTTGGTTTATTGAAAAAATATCTGATGCTAAACTTCAAGACGGGCGATTAAAAGTGGTATTTAAAGAAAATAAACTATATACTTCCGGTAATGCAATTGGCATTAAATACAACAAAAAAATCTATAATAATTTAGTTATAATAGGGCGTTCGGCTTACATACCAACTGTAAAAGGCTACAGCTGGCAAATTGGAAAATAATGAAAAACGAAAACATCATTCGCTGCGGCTGGTGCAGCTCAAGCGATTTATACAAAAAATATCATGATGAAGAATGGGGAACTCCTGTTTATGACGACCCTACTCTATTTGAATTTTTAATTCTGGAAACCTTTCAGGCCGGATTGAGCTGGATTACAATTTTAAACAAAAGAGAAAATTTCAAAACAGCTTTTGACAATTTCGATTATAAAAAAATCGCCAGCTATTCTGAAGATAAAATCGAAGAATTACTTCAAAATACGGGAATCATTCGAAACAAACTCAAAATTAGATCAGCAGTTACAAATGCTCAGGCCTTTATGAAAATTCAGGATGAATTTGGAACATTCTCTGATTATATCTGGAAATTCACAGACGGGAAACCTATTGACAATAATCCAAAGACTCTAAAAGATGTTCCTGCAACAACTCCAATTTCTGATGCAATCAGCAAAGATCTAAAAAAACGCGGTTTTAAATTCGTTGGCTCAACCGTTATCTATGCTCATATGCAGGCCACAGGAATGGTCAACGATCATATTGAAGATTGCTGGACGAGAACTAAATAGCTTTCAATTACAATCGTAGTTTTCAGTCACAGTTTTCGTTTTTCAAAAAACTTGAAACTTAAAACCCGAAACTTCTAAACAAATTTTATTACATTTGCTTCACACTTTAGGGGTGTCTGCAATTTGCAGGCTGAGATTTTACCCTCTGAACCTGATCTAGTTCATACTAGCGTAGGGAAAAGTAAGATGACTACTGCGCGCATTTTTTTGCGTTCTTACAGCCATTCCTAAAGTATAACTCTATACTAATTCAAGAAGGAATG
Organism: Flavobacterium sp. YO64; assembly: GCF_004119505.1. Taxonomy (NCBI): domain Bacteria; kingdom Pseudomonadati; phylum Bacteroidota; class Flavobacteriia; order Flavobacteriales; family Flavobacteriaceae; genus Flavobacterium; species Flavobacterium sp. YO64. The sequence goes on from NZ_NRQV01000004.1 coordinate 51,637, forward strand.
GAACTAAAAATCAATCAACAAACCAAACATTTCAATGCTGAATCGCTAAGCGTTCAATCATTGCTCGATCTCGAAATTCCGCACAAACAAAACGGAATCGCCGTTGCTATTAACAACACCGTTGTTCCAAAAACCAAATGGAACGAATTCCTCGTACAAGAAACTGACGAAATTTTAATTATTTCTGCTACGCAGGGAGGTTAAGATTTAAATTCAATTTTTTTATATCCAAATTCCTATTATATACTGGGCGTAGACGCACTGTTGTGCGCCTCTACAGAAAAACTTTGTGAGACAAACACAATCAGAATCAACTTGAAACTTGAAACCTGAAACTTGAAACTTGAAACAAAAATATTATGACTACAGAAGAACAAATATCTAGAACACCATTTCCTAATTCTAAGAAAGTTTACATCGACGGAGAAATTCATCCGATAAAAGTAGCTATGCGCGAGATTCATCTTAGCGACACCAAACTTTCAAACGGAGGAATTGAAAAAAATCCTCCCGTAACCGTTTATGACACATCAGGTCCTTATACCGATCCAAATGTTAAAATTGATATTAGAAAAGGACTGCCGCGCTTACGTGAAAGTTGGATTTTAGATAGAAATGATGTCGAAATTTTAAATGAAATCTCTTCAGATTACGGTCAAAGCCGATTGCGCGACGAAAACCTGAATCATCTTCGTTTTGAATATCTTCATCAGCCAAAACGTGCTAAAAAAGGCGCAAACGTAACGCAGTTATATTATGCGAAACAAGGCATTATTACTCCTGAAATGGAATACATAGCTATTCGCGAAAACCAACGTATCGAGCTTTTAAATGAGCAAACAAAAGCAATGCAATGCCAGCACGGCGGAAATAGTTTTGGTGCAAATACTCCAAAAAGTAAAATAACACCCGAATTTGTCCGTTCTGAAGTGGCATGCGGGAGAGCTATTATCCCAAACAACATTAATCATCCTGAAAGTGAACCTATGATTGTTGGGCGTAATTTCTTGGTAAAAATTAATGCTAACATTGGCAACAGCGCTGTAACATCAAGTATTGAAGAAGAAGTTGAAAAAGCAGTTTGGGCCTGCCGCTGGGGAGCTGACACGATCATGGATTTATCTACAGGAAAAAACATTCATGAAACCAGAGAATGGATTATTCGAAATTCACCAGTCCCAATCGGTACCGTTCCTATTTATCAGGCTTTAGAAAAAGTAAAAGGAATTGCAGAAGATTTAACTTGGGAAATTTTCCGTGATACTTTAATAGAACAAGCAGAACAGGGTGTTTCATACTTTACAATTCATGCTGGAGTTTTACTTCGTTATATTCATTTAACAGCAAATCGTGTAACGGGAATCGTTTCTCGAGGTGGATCAATTATGGCAAAATGGTGTTTATTTCATCATAAAGAAAACTTCTTGTATACTCATTTTGAGGAAATCTGCGAGATTATGAAACAATACGATGTTGCTTTTTCTTTAGGAGACGGTTTACGCCCAGGTTCAATTGCAGATGCTAATGATGCCGCACAATTTGCCGAATTAGAAACTTTAGGTGAATTAACCAAAATTGCTTGGAAACATGATGTTCAGGTTTTTATTGAAGGTCCAGGACACGTACCAATGCACATGATTAAAGAAAACATGGACAAACAATTAGAACATTGTCATGAAGCTCCATTTTACACTTTAGGTCCTTTAACAACAGATATTGCGCCGGGTTACGATCATATAACATCAGCAATTGGAGCCGCAATGATAGGCTGGTACGGATGTGCTATGTTGTGTTATGTAACACCTAAAGAACATCTTGGTTTACCTAATAAAAAAGATGTTAAAGATGGCGTAATCACCTATAAAATTTCGGCACATGCCGCAGATTTAGCAAAAGGTCATCCAGGAGCTCAGTATCGTGATAATGCTTTAAGTAAAGCCCGTTTTGAATTCCGTTGGGAAGATCAATTTAACCTAGCCTTAGATCCAGATACAGCGAGAGAATTTCACGATGAAACACTTCCTGCCGATGGTGCAAAAGTAGCACACTTTTGTTCGATGTGCGGACCAAAATTCTGCTCTATGAAAATATCTCAGGAAATTAGAGATGTCGCTGCCGCAGAAAAAGGAATGCAAGAAAAATCAGAAGAATTTATTGAGCAGGGAAAAGAGATTTATATTTAAGTGAAAAGATAAAAGAAACAATAAGAAAGTTATGATTATGATTACGAATCCTTCTTTTATTGAAGATGAAATCAAGATAATTCATTCTTTATTTGAAGAGGGATTGTGTTTGCTTCACATTCGAAAACCTGATTTTTCTAATTTGGAAATGGCGCATTTTATTAATCCGATAAAAATGGAATTTAGATCGAAACTGGTTTTACACAGTCATCATGATTTGGCAAAAGACTTTGGTATTAATCGAATTCATTTTTCTAAAAAAGACAGAAATTCTCCTTCAAGATTTTCAAAACCTTGTGAATGTAAAAACCAGTTTATATCAACATCAACGCATTCTATAGAAGATTTTAATTCTCTGGAAAATGATTTCGATTATGCATTCTTAAGTCCGGTTTTTAAAAGTATTTCAAAAGAAAATTATGAGTCAAAAACAGATCTCTTTAAAGCATTAAAATCTAGAACAAACTATAAAACAAAAATCATTGCTTTAGGCGGAATTCATTCTGAAAATATTCGAAAAACGCTCGAAAATGGTTTTGATAACATCGCACTTTTAGGTGCTGTTTGGAGCAATATAAACCCTGTAAAAGAATTTAAATTATGTCAGCAAATCGTCCTTTCGCACTTACAATAGCCGGCCTTGACCCTTCGGGAGGAGCTGGTATTCTTGCCGACATCAAAACTTTTGAGCAGCATAAAGTCAATGGTTTTGCAGTTATTACTGCCAATACTATTCAAACTGAAGATACATTTTATGAAATCCAGTGGACGGATTTAAGTTTTGTGATTCGTTCAATTGAAACTCTTTTTTTGAGTTATAAAATCAGCGTGGTCAAAATCGGAATTGTTCCTTCTGCACATTATTTAAATCGAATTCTATCAACCATAAAACTGTTATCTCCAACTACACAAATAGTTTGGGATCCTGTTTTAAAATCAACGACAAAATTTGAATTTCTTTCAATTAACGATTATTCAGATCTAAACAAAATTTTATCAAAAATCGATCTAATCACACCCAATTATAATGAAATTGAAGTTTTATATCCTGGGTTTATTTCAAAGAAACTTTGGTTGCAAAACGAAATTCCCACCAATATTTTATTGAAAGGCGGGCATAACAAAAAAGCCATTGGAACAGATCATTTATTTCTAAAAAATGAAGTTTTTGATTTGCTTCCTACAGGTAAAAAATGTTCTGAAAAACATGGCTCAGGCTGTGTCTTATCATCTGCGATTGCTTCAAATCTTGCATTAAACCAAACTTTATATGAAGCTTGTAAAAATGCTAAAACCTACATAGAAAAATACCTGAGTTCAACATCAACTTTAATCGGATATCATCATGTACAATAAACTGCAATACATTTCACAAGGAAAAACGATCGAACAACAATTGTACAACATTCATCAAGCTTTAGATGCTGGATGCGACTGGATACAAATGCGATTTAAAAATCAGACTGCAAAAAACAGCTTTGCTTTGGCAGAAGCTGTAAAATTTTTATGCGAAGAATATCTCGCCAACTTTATTGTAAATGATAATTTATATCTCGCTCAGCAAATTGCTGCCGATGGCGTTCACCTAGGTTTATCAGACATGAAAATCGATGAAGCAAGGGCAATTTTAGGTGCTACAAAAATTATTGGCGGAACTGCAAATACATTTGAAGACATAGTAAATCATGCAAAAAATGGCTGCGATTATATTGGTTTGGGCCCTTTTAGATTTACTAATACAAAAGAAAAATTAAGTCCCATATTAGGCTTATCTGGTTACTATGATATCCTTGAAAAATTGAAAAAAAATAACATTGAAATTCCAATTTATGCAATTGGAGGAATCACCTTGAAAGATTTAAATCCGTTGATTGAAACTGGAATTCACGGAATTGCAGTTTCAGGTATCATCACAAAAAGTGATGAAAAAGAACTATTAATTCAACAATTAAACGAAAAATTATATGCAAACGTCATTGTTTAATATTGGAGACAAATCCTTTAAATCGCGTTTATTTCTAGGAACAGGAAAATTTGGTTCCAATCAGGAAATGGAAGATGCTATTTTAGCTTCAGAAAGTGAGTTAGTTACGGTTGCCTTAAAGCGCATTGATCTCGAAACCGACACTGATGCCATTTTATTGCATTTACAACATCCAAATATCAATTTATTACCCAATACTTCTGGCGCAAGAAATGCAAAAGAGGCCGTTTTTGCTGCACAATTGGCCCGTGAAGCTTTAGAAACAAATTGGCTCAAACTGGAGATTCATCCAGATCCAAAATATTTACTGCCTGATCCCATCGAGACTTTAAAGGCGACAGAAGAACTGGCTAAACTAGGTTTCTTTGTACTGCCTTATATTCACGCTGATCCTGTATTGTGCAAACATTTAGAAAGCGCAGGAACTTCAGCAGTTATGCCATTAGGGTCACCAATAGGCAGTAATAAAGGCTTAAAAACAATTGATTTTTTAGAAATTATAATCGAACAAAGCAATGTTCCGGTTATTGTTGATGCAGGAATTGGCGCTCCATCTGATGCTGCAAAAGCAATGGAAATTGGCGCTGATGCCGTTTTGGTAAATACCGCAATTGCCGTTGCAGGAAACCCAAAATTAATGGCTGAAGCATTTAAAGAAGCGGTTATTGCAGGAAGAAAAGCTTTTGAAGCCAAAATTGCTAATCAACAAAACTATGCTGTGGCCTCTAGTCCTTTGACTTCATTTTTATATGATTAATTTTTAATCTCTCGCAGATTTGGCAGATTAAGCAGATTTATTTGGATAAAAAATGCTCAAAAAATAATCTGCTTAATCTGCCAAATCTGCGAGAAAAACACTTTAAAAGTAGGAAATTTCGTTAAATTTGATTCAAAATTAAAATCCCGATTATGTCAGAAAATGAAATTTCATATAAAGTTAGAGGTGCTATTTTTACAGTATACAACACCCTAGGCCCCGGACTATTAGAATCAGTTTATGAAAGCGCCTTATATTATCAATTAAATAAAGATGGATTAAATACCATCAAACAAGTTAATATTCCGGTTAATTATAATAATGTAGAATTAGATATCACTTTCCGAATAGATTTACTAGTCGAACACAAAGTAATTGTTGAATTAAAATCCGTTGAAGAGCTTAAATCTATTCACTTTAAACAACTAAATACCTATTTAAAACTAACAAACAAAAAACTCGGATTATTAGTCAATTTTAATTGTATAAACATCCTAGATAATATACATCGAGTCGCAAACAAAATCTGATATATTCATGAAAATCTGCATGAAATAAAAAAAATAAAATGAAAACATTCAAATCTATTTTTGAGCAATATAATTGGGATGATATCCAGTCCAGAATATACCAAACCACGTCAAAAGATATCGAGCGAACTTTGGCTAAAACCAAATACAGTCTCGATGATTTCTTGGTTTTGATCTCTCCTATTGCCCAAAATTATCTGGAAGAAATGGCGCAAAAATGCCATGAAATCACTAAAAAACGCTTCGGAAAAGCCATCCAAATGTATGCGCCGCTTTATTTAAGCAACGAATGTCAAAACATTTGCACTTATTGCGGATTTAGTTTAGACAATAAAATCAAAAGAAAAACATTATCTGATACCGAAATAAAACTCGAAGTCGAAGCTTTAAAAAATATAGGTTTTGACCACGTTTTACTCGTTACAGGTGAAGCTAATTATACTGTAAACATTAATTATTTTCTAAATGCGATAAATCTTATCAAAAACAATTTTTCGATCATTTCTGTTGAAGTGCAACCGCTTTCTACAGAAGATTATGAAAGATTGCACAATGCTGGTGTATATTCTGTTTTGGTTTATCAGGAAACTTACCATCAAGAAGTTTACAAAAAATACCATACAAAAGGCAAGAAATCAAATTTTGACTATAGACTGGAGACTCCAGATCGAATTGGAACTGCTGGAATTCATAAAATTGGGTTAGGTGTTTTATTGGGTTTAGAAGACTGGCGAACGGATAGTTTTTTTAACGCTTTGCATTTAGATTATCTTCAAAAAAAATACTGGCAGACTAAATATTCTGTTTCCTTCCCTCGCCTTCGTCCTGCTGAAGGAATTATCGAACCAAATTTTATAATGGACGATAAAGATTTGACACAATTAATTTGTGCTTATCGTTTATGGAATGAAGATTTGGAAATTTCGATTTCAACGAGAGAAAACGAAAAATTCAGAAACAATATTATTCCTATTGGCGTTACCAGCATGAGTGCAGGCTCGAAAACAAATCCAGGCGGATATGTTGTTGACCCGCAATCATTAGAGCAATTCGAAATCAGCGATGAACGCTCTGCAGATGAAATTGCACAGATTATAAAAAGTAAAGGTTACGAACCAGTATGGAAAGATTGGGACAAAGTATATAGTCAAAAGTTTGAAAGCCTAAAGTCATAAAGCCCAAAACTTTTGACTTTCAACTTTCGACTTTAAAAACTTTAAGACTAAATTAAAATGAGCATTATACAAGAATTTTTACGTTACAACAGACAAACCATGTTGCCTGAAATTGGTGATGAAGGTCAGGAAAAATTAAAAAAAGCACGTGTTTTAGTAATTGGTGCCGGTGGTTTAGGCTGCCCTATTTTGCAATATATTGCAACGGCTGGAGTTGGTTATATTGGAATTATAGATTTTGATACCATTGAAATTCACAATCTTCACAGACAGATTTTGTATACCGAAAATGAAATTGGTCAGCAAAAAGCAATTGTGGCAAAAGAAGTCGTTTCAAGATTAAATCCGCTTATTGAAGTTGCTGCTACTACCGAGAAATTAACTTTAGAAAATGCGTCAGAAGTCATTAAGCAATATGATATAATTGTAGATGGTTCTGATAATTTTACTACTCGTTATCTGGTAAATGATACTTGCGTTCAACTCAATAAACCATTGGTTTATGGCAGCATTTTAAGATTTGAAGGGCAAATTGCAGTTTTTAATCATAACGGAAGTAAAAATTTACGTGATTTATTTCCCGAAATGCCAGATCCAAAAGATGTTCCAAATTGTAATTTGAATGGAGTTTTAGGAACATTACCAGGAATTATAGGAAATATGATGGCACATGAAACATTAAAATTAATCTTGGAGCTGCCAACTTTAAAAAATGAATTGATCATTTTTAATACATTGAACTGGAGTTTTACAAAACTGAACTTTTAGAAAACAATTGCATCTCCAATCTTGATTGTTCCAGAATTCAAACCCACAATATTTGTCCCGAATAAAACCGAATTATCTACATTTCTGTATTTACTTAACGTTTTTAAAGGTTCTTTTTTTAATCGCCCGTTTTCTGGATCATTATTCACCATAATACATCTTCCACAGGGTTTTATGTTTTTAAATTGAACTTCTCCAATGGAAAAACTTTTAAAATCATCTTCTTCATGAGGATTTTCACTGCTTACAACAATGTTGGGGCGAAACCTTTTTATGGTGATTTTTTCATCGAGTTTATCGTTCAAAAAGTCCAAGCTTTTTGTACCAATTAATAAATAAGGATAACCATCTGCTAAACTTACATTGAAAGTTTCTTTTACTCTGGAACTTTCATGTTTACGATCTCCATTTTTTAGAATTTTTACTAATTTACATTCGAAGCCCAAATGCTGGCTGAACCATTTCGAAGTTGCTTGATTCACTTCAACCACTTCGCTTTTATCATCCCAAACATTCACTTCCAGCGAATTGCCTAAATGTTCATTAATAGAAAATTCATGTTTTTGATCTTTAAAAGTAATACTGATTTTTCCATCTAAAATCTGCGGATAAAATTGGCTCATTATGCGATGTTCTCTTTGGGTAATCATTTGATTATCTGCATCAATAAGCATCCATCTTCGGTCATTTTTAAATCCCATTTCTTCAGCCAAAGCAGATTGAAGGCTGATTCCTGCCAAGCTTTTTATTGGATAAATATAGATTTCCTTTACAATATGAACTGCACTCATTCTATTTACTTTTTAAAATTGTCATAAATTCATCACGGTCAATTTCGCGACAACCTAAACTCTCTAAATGTGGATTGTAGACTTGGCAATCTAATAGTTTGTAATTCTCTTTTTCTAGATAATTCACTAAAGCTATGAAAGCAATTTTTGAAGCATTTGAGACTTTAGAAAACATACTTTCACCGCAAAAAATATGTCCCAAATCTATTCCGTACAAACCACCAACCAGTTCTTCGTCTTGCCAGACCTCTACAGATTTTGCAATTCCCTGAGCATGAAGTTTACAATAAGCTTCAATCATTTGGTTCGAAATCCAGGTTCCGTTTTGTCCGTCTCTTTTTATCTTCTGACAATTTGAAATCACGTCTTCAAAATTTTGATTAAAAGTGACTTTAAATTGATTTCTATTTAAAATGTTACGCATGCTTTTAGACACTATTAATTCATCTAAAAACAAAACCATTCTTGGATCTGGCGACCACCAAAGGATTGGTTCACCCTCATTAAACCACGGAAAAATTCCATTCCTGTATGCGAGCTTTAATCGCTCTGGATTTAAGTCCCCTCCAATTGCAAGAATTCCCTCTTCATCAGCTTCTGAAACTGGCGGAAAAAATAGATCTTCAAATAAATAATACATATTTTAAAATAATCACTATTGAAAAAATTCCAAAAATTAAATTCTAAATTCCAAAATTCCGCAATCTTGTCATTCTGACTGAAAGGAAAAATCACACGCAAAACTCGCCAGAGATTGTCGATTTACTTTGCGGAATTACTTGTGTGATTTCTCCTTTCAGTCGAAATGACAAAACAAACTCAAAAATAAAATTCCAAATTCCAAATTCACGAAAATGAATTGGAATTTGGAATTTAATAAATTGATTTTTAAACTCTTAGAACGGCAAATCGTCTGGTTCGTCTTCGTTTAAATTTGTTGCTGGAGCAAAAGCTTCTGCTGCCGGCATTGCTGGAGTTTGTGCAGGACCTTCTGGTGCAAGTCTTTCGATTCTCCAACCTTGAATACTATTAAAATATCTAGTTTCTCCTTGTGGATTAACCCATTCTCTTCCTCTTAAGTTGATAGAAACTTTTACTGCCTCTCCTTGCTTATAGCTGCTTAATAAATCGCATTTATCTTGTGTAAATTCGATTAAAATGTGCTGTGGATACTGCTCATCTGTAGTAACTACTAGTTCTCTTTTTTTGAATGAAGCACTAACTTGCTGCTCAGGATTAACCACTTTTACTTTTCCTATAACTTCCATCTTCGTCTATATTAATTATTGTTTCTATTCTTATTTTTTAGCTAAAAGCACTTTCCAAGCCGAGGTAATATCTTCTTTATCGAGATATTTTTTTGCTTCTAAATGGATTTTTTTCTCATCGTCTGAACTTAAAACTCCTTTTACAGCAAAATTTTCTTTCACAAATATACTAACTTCTTCTTTTGTAGGCAAGGTTTCTATATTGCCTAATTTTCCAAGGTCATTTCCATTAAACACAGGGCTTTGCCTGATATAATCTGGAATTGCATCAACACCAACTCCTAAAGTTGTAAGCGGTTTTTGTACTTCAAATAACCCTTGATTCGATCTAGAATACCAATTTCCGCCAAGTCGTGAAACCAAATCGATTTTATGTTGATCGATTGCTCCATTTTCATCAAGAATTGCTTCATGAATATGAATTTTAACTACTTCGCAAAGAATCAAATTCCCTGCTCCGCCTTCGGTTCCTAGAGGAATAATCTGAGTTACCTTACATTCAAACTGAACCGGAGATTCTTTTACTCTATATGGTTTTACAAAATCTGAAGGAATTTGGGTTAAACCTGCTTTTATAAACTCGTTTACACAATCTCCATATTCTGTACTTGCCAATGATGTTTGCTGTACCAAATCGTAATTAACGACATTAATTACAACTTCACGAGTTGCTTCAGCATTTATCAAGGTGTGTTTTATGGTATTATCACGAACACGTCTTGATGGAGAAAAAACTAAAATTGGCGGATTAGCACTAAACACATTAAAGAAACTAAAGGGAGATAAATTTGGAACTCCATTTACACTTATGGTGCTTGCAAAAGCAATTGGCCTTGGGCCTACGGCACTTTGCAAATATCCTTGCAGTTTTACTGTCGTTATCTCTTTTGGGTCTATGCTGATCATAATTTCTCCATTTAACCGAACCTCAACTTCGGGCTTACAAAAGTATATAAATCGTTTAACTTCGAGAAATAGTTTTGCAAGATAAAAACAAAAAATCTTTAAAGTTCTGCGAAATATAAAATGCGTTTATTTCGTTATATTTATACCTCAAAAATTAGTTTATGCGTTTTTCTGAAAGTAGAAATACAACCCGTTGGATCATTATTTTTATTTCCTTCTTAATCATTTCTTTGATTCTTTGGAATACTTATACTTTTTTCCAAATCTTTAAAAATGAGGAAAGGTTAAAAATGAATCTTTGGGCTAATGCTCAAAAAACATTAATTAATGCAGATGAAAATACTGATCTTGATTTACCCCTTGAAATCATAAACAACAATACTTCTGTACCAGTAATGTTAGTAATGTATGACAAAGTTATAAGCTCAGTAAATGTTCCTGAACACATAATTAATGATAGAAAAGAGTCTGTTAAATTTTTAAACAATCTTAAAAACGAAAATGATCCTGTTATAATTGAATATGCTCCTGGTAAATTTCAACAGATCTATTATGGCAATTCGGCTTTGATCAATAAATTAAAATATTATCCTGTAGCTTTATTATTGATTATTTTTTTGTGCGGTGCTTTGATCTACAATTTTTACAAAAGCACAAAAATGGCAACTCAGAATAAATTATGGGCAGGAATGGCAAAGGAAACAGCACACCAAATTGGCACTCCATTATCATCATTAATAGGCTGGGTTGAAATTTTAAAAACGGAAGAAATCGATCAATCTATTACAGGTGAAATCGAAAAAGATGTTGAGCGTTTGCAAACCATAACAGATCGTTTTTCTAAAATTGGCTCTGTTCCTGTTTTAGAACCAAATGATATTGTGGCAGAAACTTTGAATACCTATGAATATTTGCAATCGAGATTTTCTAAGCAGGTGTCGTTTTCGTATCAAGCTCCCGAAAAACAAATTTTTGTTCTGATTAATCCCACGCTGCACAGCTGGACTATTGAAAATTTAATTAAAAATGCAATTGATGCAATGAAAGGAAAGGGAAATCTTGATCTTCAGATAGAATTAGATTCTCATCATGTAAAAATAAATGTAAAAGATTCTGGAAGCGGCATTTCTAAAAATCAATTCAAAACTATTTTTGAACCTGGTTTTACTACTAAAAAAAGAGGCTGGGGCTTGGGACTTTCTTTGACGAAAAGAATTGTTGAAGAATATCACAATGGAAAAATCAAAGTGCTGCATTCTGAAATTGGAAAAGGAACTACTTTTCAAATCAGTTATAAAATAAACACTCCAGTTTAAAAAAATAGACATAAAAAAAACACCAATTCAAAATCGAATTGGTGTTTTTAAAATTTTTGTACTTTTTAAAGATTAGATTGAATGTCTTTTGCTAAAGCTTCAAATTCTTCTTTTGAAAGTTTTACTTTATTATGAAAACGCATTTCATCCATTTCATTAAGCGGAATTAGATGTACGTGTGCATGAGGAACTTCTAAACCTACAACTGCCATTCCAATTCTTTTACATGGAACTGTTTTTTCCAGCGCCGCTGCAATTCTTTTCGAAAACTTCATTAATCCTAAATACAATTCGTCATCCATATCAAAAATCTTATCGATTTCTTGTTTTGGAATACAAAGTGTATGTCCTTTTGCATTCGGATTTACATCTAAAAAAGCCAAATAGTTATCGTCTTCAGCGATTTTATAAGCTGGAATTTCTCCGTTTACTATTTTAGTGAATATTGACATCGTTTATTTGTTTAATCGTTTATCCGTTTAACCGATTAAACAAGTAACCGATTAAACTAAAGAAAATTTAGTCTCTTGAAATTTCAAGAATTTCAAATTTTAAAACACCATTTGGTACCGTAATCTCAGCTACTTCGCCAACAGATTTTCCTAATAAGCCTTTTCCAATAGGAGAAGTTACAGAGATTTTTCCTGTTTTTAAATCGGCTTCACTTTCAGCAACAAGTGTATACTTCATCTCCATTCCGTTGCTTTGGTTTTTAATTTTCACATTAGAAAGTACCAAAGCTTTCGAAACATCAAGTTGAGATTCATCAATTAATCTTGCATTTGCATATACTTCTTCAAGTTTAGCAATTCTCATTTCTAATAAACCTTGTGCTTCTTTTGCAGCATCATACTCAGCATTTTCAGATAAGTCACCTTTATCTCTTGCTTCTGCTATATCTTGAGATGCTTTTGGACGCATTACACTCTTTAAATGCTCCAATTCATCTTTTAACTTTTTTAATCCTTCTGCGGTATAATAAGATACTTTACTCATAACTTCATCGTTTATATAAATAGAAAAAATCCCATCGGGACGGGATTTTGTATTACAAATATACTATTATTTTTTGTAGTACATAATTATATGTTAATCATATAAAAATCAAATCTAAATAATTTATTTTTGTTTCACTAATTCTTATTAAAATAATGAAAAAAATCTTTCTACTAATCGCCTTCGTTTCTATCCTTTTCTCTTGCAGTGACAGCGAGCGCAGCAATAAAAATCCATATATTCCAAATTACTCTGTAAATCTATCTGTAGATATGAACCTGCCGGCTTATTCCAATCTGAAATTTGTGAGCAACGGTGTAATAATTCCTAATTATGGAGCAAAAGGAATTATTATTTTTAATGCTGGAGGCACCTATAATGCTTTTGATGCCGCTTGTCCTAATCAGGATTTAAACTCATGCGTTGCCATGACAATTAACGGTATTAATGCCGTTTGTTCTTGCGATAAAACGGAGTACAGTCTATTTACTGGACTTGGCGGTAAAGATTATCCATTAAAACAATATCGTGTTGAAGTAAGCGGAACTGTAATTCGCGTTTATAACTAAAATAAAAAAAGCCTGAAAATTTAAACTTTCAGGCTTTTTTTTACTCAAGAATATTTTAGAATTTCAACGTTAATCCCGCTAAGAAATTAATTCCTGCCTGCGGATAATAGTATGGATAAATATCCCACATAGCTCCGTTTGAAACATACTTTTTATCTAGAATATTATTTACTAAACCCGTAATCATAATCGATTTAAAAACAGATTTTGGTTTAATCTCGTAAGACACATTCAGATCGTTTACAAAATAATCAGCCAGTTTTGCAGATGGTAATTCGATGTTGTTCATGTATTGTTTACCAACATACTTTTGCAGCAACGAAACGTATAAATTCTCAATTGGTTTATAAATTATAATATTTCCTGCAATAACTTCTGGCGAATAAGCAATATCCGTTGTTCCGTAATACTGTCCATCAACAGCTAAATCAACATTTTTATTACTGCTTAAAGTGAAATTAGGTCTCAAAATAAATTTTTCTGAAAGCGCGATTGTCGCATCAAATTCAAATCCTAAACGGTAACTTTTTTCAGTATTAGCACGAATTGGCGCACCAACATCATCCAATCTTCCCGTTAATATTAATTGATCTCTATATCCCATGTAGTAGAAATTAGAATTCAATTGGATTTTTTCTGAATTAAATCTCCATCCCAATTCAAAATCATTTAGTTTTTCAGGCTTCACATTTCCGCCTTCATAGTCTGTTCTATTAGGCTCACGGTTTGCACGTGCATATGAAAAGTAAAGATTGTTTTTTGAATTGATCTCAAAATTTAAACCTGCTTTTGGATTAAAAAAGTTAAACTTATCATTTACCAAACCAGTTTGAGCGCTATTGGCTTTATAATGTACATTTCGGTATTGTAAATCTCCATAAAAGCTTAATTTTTCAGTAAACTGATAGTTTGCTTTTGCAAAAATATTCCCGTCTGTTTTTGTCGAGAAATCATCATAATAATGATCCCCTAGTTCAGACTGAGCTGAATTTCTTGCCCAAATTACTTTTCCGTAATGATCGCCTTCGTATTTATTCCAGCCTCCACCAATAATAACATCTAGTTTTTCTTCTTTATATTTTACTGAAAAAGTTGTTCCGTAAAAGTCATTATCTAACCATTTCTGACGAATCAAATCGGTTCCCGGAACTAATTCTCCTAAATCATTCTCAACTTGTTTTGTAGGCTGAATCGGCCCATATCCTTCAATTGGTTCATCATATTTATAATTTTCATAATACCCTAATCCTTTTGTGTAATGAAATGCCAGATTAGTACTCCACTTATCAGACCATGATTCGCTCCAATGCAGTTGGTAATGATCTTGATTATAATTATCTGTTTCATTATCGTAAAAACGAACATTTCCTTGTTCGTCTTTATATTTTCCTGCGGAATTATAAGTGCGGTTTGAATTTAAAGTTTCAGCATCGATTCCATTCCATGATTGGTACGTTTTTTCAGTTCCTCCAAAAACAAGAGCTTTAATCAAAGTTGTTTTTCCAACGTAAGTTCCTTGCAAGAAATATGATTTTAGATCTGATTTGGCGCGATCTACATAACCATCAGATTTCAATGTAGACAAACGACCTGCTAATTCAAAATGATCGTTTAACAAACCTGTGCTGAATTTTACAGTGTTTTTGTTTGAATTGAAACTTCCGTAAGAACTCGAAATTTCACCATTTGCTTTAGAAGCATAGTTATCGGTAAGCATATTTAAGCTGGCTCCAAACGCCGAAGATCCGTTTGTAGAAGTTCCAACACCTCGTTGTAATTGTAAACTCTCTAGAGAAGAAGCAAAATCAGGCATATTTACCCAAAAAGTTCCTTGACTTTCAGCATCATTATAAGGAATTCCGTTTATAGTAACGTTTACTCTCGTAGCATCACTTCCTCTAACTCTAATTCCTGTATACCCCATTCCGTTTCCAGCGTCAGAAGTCGTAACAACAGAAGGCAGATAGTTCATAAGAACAGGTATATCCTGTCCTAGATTTCTATATTTAATTTCTTTTTTATCCATGTTACTGAACGTAACCGGAGTTTTTGAAGTAACACGAACTGCAGAAACTAATACATCATCAAGTTTAGTAACTTTTGTTGAATCCTGTTCTTGCGCAGTAGAAACCAGTGTAAAGAAGAAAGAAGAAAGAAGAAAGAAAATGGATTTGGTTCTGCTCAGTTTTTGAACCTTAGAACCTTTGCAACTTAGTACCTCAGTACCTAAAAAAAGTGTTTTCATTCGTAAAAAATTACGAATAAAAGGGGGAATTATTCTTTTGTTAAATTAATAAATGTTTCACGACAAAATAAAGTGTGTACGCTTGATTATGTCGTTTTTTCCCTTAGCAACATTACTCGCTCAGGTTCTTTGGGTATGATCTCAGCTCGTTATTTGGAGCACCCCTTTGAGACGAGGCAAAGGTAAAAAAGAATTAAGAAAAAAGCAGTATGTCTCCAGGTATTTTAAAAATAAATCATTTATAAAACTATACGTTTCTAATCTTCATATTTAATTTGTCTTTCAAGGTAATAGTAAACTGGTTTTTCCTCGTATGCAAACACCTCAAAATAAGCACTTATCCAATTTTTATCATCTGATTTTAAATAATGAAACCTTCTAACAAGTATTTTTTCTGAATTACCAAATTGACCTTCTATATATTCCTCAGCTAAAAAACCTTTTGAATTATATTTATAAATTACATTCCAAGAGCCTTCCGTAATAATTTTTGTCAGATTACTATGATCGTCATATATGTAATTTTTTAGCGAATCTTTTACATATTCATACTCCTGTATATCTTTCAGTTTTTTAGAAACTTGTTTTTGCAGTAAATTGTTTTTGTATTCATAATGTGTTATTTGCGACAAGGTATCAGGTTCATTATAGAATTTTTCTTCTACAAGCTGCCCTTTTTCATCATAAATAAATTTTGTTCTATGAAGCACTTTACTCTCTTCAGAATAGATGACATTTTCAACAATCTGATTCTTTTCATTGTAAACATCCTGAGGCTGTGACCATAGATCCGGCCCCATATAATCAGGTTGAAAAAGTTTTCCAGAACGGTTTTTTATAAATAAAAAATCGGCTATTTTTTCTCTCGTTTTAAATTCTTTACCAACTTTTACAGCCTTAAAAAGAGTTGCAGTCATTTCTTTTACATTCCCCTTAAGAGCAAAATCGTATTCAAAATTAGTTGATTGTGAATATGTTTTTACACTCAAAGCAATAAGTAACACAACTAGTATCTTCATTTATTTATATTTTTTAAAACTCTGGTCTCTTCCTGTTTTTCTTTATTTCAGAAACACTTTTTTTGTCTTTGATTCTTTTTTTAATTACGGATTTTGGAATTTTGGTCGCTTTTCGAATTTTAGGAACAAACAAACCTTTTTTTATAATTTCTAAAAAACGTCTTATAACAATCTCTTTGTTTTTAATCTGACTTCGATCTTCGTCACAATTTAAAATCAATATGTTCTCAGATGTTAAACGAAATGATAAATTATCTTTCAAAAGCGCTTTTTCTTCATCTGACAAAACCTGAGAAGCTTCTAAATCAAAAGTTAAAACTACTTTTGATGAAACTTTATTTACGTTTTGTCCGCCTGCACCACTGCTTCTAACCGCTTTAAAACTTAATTCTGATATGATTTTTTCGTTATCCATTATTGTGGCTGATGTGTCGCTTTTAATAAATCGTTTACCGTTTTTACCGGATTAAAGGTTATTAATGGAACTGCAACAAAAATAGTGAGCCAATGCGCCATTGAACCATTCCATAACCCTGGCAATTCATAATTTTTTACCGCTTTGCCTTCTACACTTTTCTCTACAATAAAACCAGCATTTTGATCTATATATTGGCCAAGATTAAACTTTTGCCCTTTAAAATTCTTAATTCCGCAAACCAAATCAACTGGATTAAAATGGGTTGCCGCTTCTAAAATTTCAAGTTGTTTTTTATTTTGAAGATCAATTTGAGAGGCTTCTACAATTTGAAGAGAAACTTCTCCTTTGTCATTCATTACCCAAAATGGGCCTCCGCCCGGTTCACCTTCGTTTCGAACCATTCCGCAAACTCGAATTGGCCGATCTAAGATTTCTCTAATTTTGGTAATTTTATGTTCAAAAGTAAATTTGTAAAAATCTTTACTTACCTGAATATTTAACTTCTCGGCTAGAAATTCAATAATTGCAGCAAAATCACTTTCATTTAATTCGTTATTTTCAATTGCTCTTAAATAGCTGAATACTCTTTCTTGAATTTCGATCAAAATACCACCTAGGGCTTTTTTATACAGTGTAGTTTCATCAATATGATTTTGAATGACATTATCTATATTCTTAATAAAGATAATATCTGCATCAAGATTATTTAGATTTTCAATTAATGCACCATGTCCTCCGGGTCTAAAAATCAGCTTTTCATTTTGATTTCTTACAATTTTGTTCTTTACATCAACTGTAATAGAATCTGTGCTTTTATTTTGATAGGAATACCCAATATTTATTTGGGTTCCTGAAGATTTTTCTATTTTCCCTCTAACCTCATCAACGGCCTGTTCAAATAAATTTTGATGAATTTCTGAAACGGTAAAATGCAAATTCGAGCTGTTATTTGTTGTCGCATAATGAACGCATTCATTTAAATGCTCTTCAATTGGATTTGCCAGATGGGTTTTGTATAGATGAAAAGGTAAAACCGCTTTTGGTTTATTTGCCGAATTAAAATACTCTGGAGACAATAGTAATTTTATGAAATAATAATTTTTATAGTCTCTTTCTAAAGCATCAAAATCTGGATAAACTTCTTTTAGCTTTTTATAGACTATTTCAAAAAAAGGAAATTTCTCCATTCCTACTATAAAAATAGCAAGCTCTTTATCATTTTTTCTATTGATATAGGCATTTATAGTTTCTTTTTCAATATCAAAATCATTCAAGAAAGCAATTAAAAACTTAAACATTCTAGTTGCTGCACCAGAAGCTGGAACAAACTTTTTAATTTTTAAATTTCTTCTCTGAGCATCAAAAAAAACGGCCTTTTCTTTAAACTCTATATCAGATAAACTTAAAATTCCGTTATTGATCGTTGCTGGATTTATTAAGCTGCTTTTTGTAATTCCGTTTTTAAAAATTTCCAACTGTTTTAGTACATTTTCAAAAGGAATACCATGCTCGTATATCTGAACAAAATCAGCAGAACTAAAACCATGCTTTTTAGCTATTGCTAAGTTATCTACAATTTCTACAGCCTTTGCCAAGCGGCTTTCTTTGTTACCTGAAAGCGTGATAAAGGGCTTTTTAGTATTTATCAGGGTTTCTTTAAAAACAGAGAATACTGTTTCTCTTCCTTCGGGTGTATCTCTAATATCATCCTTTTCCCAAGGCACATCAATGTCCGTAAGAAAAAACAAATCGTATTCATGTTCAAGCGCCGCCTCATTTAAAAGCGGATCACAAACATTATAATACATTTCAGAGAAAACTTTGGTAACCATTAAATTGGTATCGCAAAACAAGTATTTTTTTGCCTTTGAAAGTTTTTGATTTTCTAGAGCGGTCTGCCCATAAGCAATGGGCATCATATCTGCCTCAACACAAATATGCTGATTTTCTTCCCATTTTTCTTGCAGATAATCACGTGCAAATTCCGGAACCCATTCTGTTTCGTAATAATCTGCAAGTTGTGTTGCCAATGTGGTTTTACCTGTACTTTCAGGGCCAAATAAAGCAATTTTTATGATAGCTGTTTTTTGCTGTCTAAGATTTTTCTCCATTCTAAATAAGCTGAAATAGCTAAAATTGTAAAAATTAAATATTGAAGTGACAGCATTCCAAGTCCGCGATAAGCGTACAGAGGTACTACAATAATGTCACCAATAATCCAAAGTGTCCAGTTTTCGATTTTTTTTCTGGCCATATACCACATCCCTGCAAAAAATATTCCAGAAGATATCATATCAACATAATTGTCATTATGTATTTCGTAATCGAAATATTTATAAATCCCGAAAACTACAAAAACAGTTACTAAAAACAATACTGCTCCAATTATTTTTTCATTAAAATTTGTTCTGGTAATTGGCAGATTATCCTCGACTGCTCCTCCTCTTCCCCAAACATACCAGCCATAGATGCTCATAATCGAAAAATATCCGTTTATAATCATATCGCCAATATAGCCGGCAACATATAAAAGATACACTGAAATAACTGTGGCGATTAAACCTGTTGGATAAACCAAGATGTTTTCTTTTTTTGCAAACCAAACGCTTAAAATTCCAAACACAAAAACCAAAAACTCTAAGGCAATATGCCAAAGCGGTGCATTTTTATAACTATCAAGAAAAAAATCTATCATTTGTGCGGTATTTTATAAACTGTAAAAGTTTTATTTAGGATTCAAAAAAATGGCTGTCATTTTCAAAAGCAGTTCCTACAACTACCAAATCAGCGCCAGCATTGTAAGCTTTTTTAATGGAATGCAAATCTACAATTCCTCCTCCAACAATAACAGGAATTTCAATATTTTGAGCAATTAACTGTATCATTTCTAGTGGCACTGGATTTTTTGCTCCACTTCCCGCTTCTAAATAAATCAATTTATTCCCTAACATTTCGCCTGCTTGAGCTGTTGCGAGTGCCAAATCAAAATTCTCACGACTAAGAGGTTCCGTTTTGCTAACACGCGCAACGGCAGTTTCGTTACCACTTTCAATCAAAATATATCCTGTAGAAATAACTTCAAGATTTGTTTTTTTAAGAATTGGAGCCGCCTGAACCTGATACTCTATTAAATAATCAGGATTACGTCCGGAAAGTAAAGACAAAAACAAAACAGCATCGGCTTGCGGGGAAATCTGTGATGGATCTCCTGGAAACAAAACAACAGGCAGGTTTGTCTTTAATTTTAACTCTTGTATTAGATCTTCTAGAACATTACTTTGAACAATACTTCCGCCAACAAAAATATGAGTTGCTGGAGATTCATTTATTTTAAACAATAAATGATGTAAATTTTCCCATACAATTTTATCGGGATCTAGAAGTATGGCCAATAACTTTTGTCCATTTTTCTTAGCCTCTAAAATCTGCCGATGAATACTGAGTAATTTTTGCTCCATAATGGCTGTAAAAGTAAAAAGTTTTTAATGCCAAAGAACTATTTTGAATGAATTATCTTTGTAAAAACAGCTTTAAATCAATTTTTATGATTGCTTCCGAATTATTAGAAAAATATGACGCAATAAGAAAGACTATCGATAAAAATGAAATTCTTTTTGAAGAAGGAAATTTGCCAACACATTATTACCAAATTATTTCAGGCGAAATTAAAATGAGTAATTATAATGATGATGGAAGAGAATTTATTCAGGGTATATTTTATAAAGATCAGTCTTTTGGAGAACCTCCATTATTTTTAAATCAAAAATATCCAGCAAATGCTATTGCTGTAGAGAACACTGAAATTTTTCTTCTGCCTAAAGTTATTTTTATGAAACTGCTGCAGGAAAACCCTTCTGTAAGCATTAATATAATTGAAAATCTTGCGCAGCGCTTGTATTACAAATCTATAATGGCGGCAGAAATATCGACTCATGAACCTGAGCATAGGGTTTTAAAATTAATAGATCACGGAATTGCTTATTTTAATTTTAAAAAAGATGCAAACGGACATCTTATTAATTTTACAAGACAGCAAATTGGAGACTTAACCGGACTGCGTGTTGAAACTGTTATTAGAGCTATAAAAGCACTTGAAAAAAAGGGACAACTAAAAATAATAAACCGAAAAGTATATCGATAAAAAAGATTATGTTTTATGATTTAAGTCATAAATAACAGCGTCAAGGTACCTGTACCTTTGTTATTCTAAAACTTAATATCATGACACTTTATCAAACAACATTCGAAAATTTTGACAAAAATTATATTGGTTCTGCAACAATGGCTGTAATTGGTCAAAGCTGTTTAGGAGCCGCTGCTGCAATGTTTATTCTTGCCAATGGAACTTCTATTCCGCAAATGATACAACTGGCTGTTATTGTTTTAGTTTGTATCTTTGTAAATACTTCAATTTTGGCTCAAATGAAGCATAAAGTGGTTTTTAACTTACTTCTTGCAAGTGCCTTTTTTAGTGTTTTATTTATTATTTTGAATAGTCTTACATGAGTAAAAAACAAATAGAAAATAGAGACGATGTTTCTTTTCTAGTCCATCGATTCTATGAAAAAATAAGAGCCGATGAAGAAATTGGCTTTTATTTTAATGAAATGATTAAAGATTGGGATTCACACCTAGAAAAACTGACTGATTTTTGGGAAATGAATTTGTTTGGCGTGAAGAAATACAATGGCAATCCTATCGCTGTTCATAATGAAGTTGATGCTCATTTTAAGGGGCAGATTACTTCAAATGAATTTGGAATTTGGCTTAATCATTGGTTTCAAACTTTAGATGAATATTTTGAAGGTGAAAATGTCGAAATACTAAAAAGACGTGCTAGAAAAATGAGTACTTTTTTGTACATGAACATGTTTGAACATCGAAAAAAAGATGATAATGCTTAATTATTTTTTTCAAAAGCATAAACTAATGTAAAATTACCCTCAAAATTATCTGATTTTATTTCTTCATAATGCACATCAAAATCTTTCACTAAATCATCAAAATGAAGACTGGCGTTGGTTTTAGCTTTATTCAAAGAAAAATCATCAACCCTAATATGATCTTTAAAACTAATGCCTTTTTCATTTCTGATTTTAAAAATGGCTTCTTTTGCACCCCAGATAACAGTAAGTTTCTTTACGTAATCTTCTAAAACATTTGGATTTAGATAGTCAAATTCAGTATCAACAAATTTATCTGCAATGCGAAGTATTTTTTCGCGCTGTAATTCCATATCGATTCCTACGGTTTCATGGCTGACAATTATTGCCGCAAAATGGTACGAGTGCGTAATTGAAATATGATTATGACAATCAAAATAAGGTTTTCCAAATTCGTCATAATGCAAATCATGGTCTGTAAAACCCATTTCCTGAATCAGCATTCGAACGCTTAAAAAAGCTCGCTGATGCAATTGTGATTTCATTCCATCAAGCCTGCGCTGTGTCTTTTCTTTTAAGGTAACCTTACTATATAATTCATCGAACGATTCGGTTATTTCCCAAATTAAAATTTTTGTGGTTTCGTTGAATTGTATGGTTTGAAATAAAGGCATTACTTTTTAATTATGGATTATGAATTATTTTCCTGATTTAAAAACTGAATTGTAATTTAATGTCAGATCTTTTAGCCCTGATGGGAACGTCATCCTTTTGTGGCGGGGTTCGCCATAAAAGATATAGTGGACAGCAGGATTAGCTTCTAAAAACCTTTATTAACTAACATTCTAAAGATTAAGAAATTAAAGATTTCACAAATCTGACAGAAAGTAGTAAAAATAAAAAGCTATTATGTAAATTTGCAAAAATTTTACAATTACAAATATACTATAAATGAGTACAACGACTACGCCTTATGTGGCTTTCAAAGTAAAAGACATTTCTCTGGCTGCTTGGGGAAGAAAAGAAATTGAACTAGCTGAAGCTGAAATGCCAGGTTTAATGGCTCTTCGCGCTGAATATAAAGACGAACAACCTCTTAAAGGTGCTCGTATCGCTGGATGTTTACACATGACGATTCAAACTGCAGTTTTAATTGAAACTTTAATTGCTCTTGGTGCAGAGGTTACTTGGTCTTCTTGTAACATTTTCTCTACTCAAGATCAAGCTGCTGCTGCTATTGCTGCTGCTGGAATTCAAGTTTATGCTTGGAAAGGTCTTGACGAAGAATCATTTGACTGGTGTATTGAGCAAACTTTATTCTTTGGTGAAGACAGAAAACCATTGAACATGATTCTTGATGACGGTGGAGATTTAACTAACATGGTTATTGATCGTTTCCCAGAATTGGTTCCTGGAATTAAAGGTCTTTCTGAAGAAACTACAACTGGTGTTCACAGACTTTACGAAAGAGTAAAAGCTGGAACGTTGCCAATGCCTGCAATTAACATTAACGACTCTGTTACTAAATCTAAATTTGATAACAAATACGGTTGTAAAGAATCTGCTGTAGATGCTGTACGTCGTGCAACTGACTTAATGTTAGCTGGAAAAAGAGTTATCGTTTGTGGATACGGTGATGTTGGAAAAGGAACTGCTGCTTCTTTTAGAGGTGCTGGATCTATTGTAACTGTTACTGAAATCGATCCAATTTGTGCTTTACAAGCTGCAATGGACGGTTATGAAGTTAAAAAATTAAACACTGTAATTGCTAATGCTCATATCATCATTACAACTACAGGAAACAAAGATATCGTTCTTGGAGAGCACTTCGAGCAAATGAAAGACAAAACTGTTGTTTGTAACATCGGACACTTTGATAACGAAATTGATATGGCTTGGTTAAACAAAAACCACGGTGCATCTAAAATCGAAATCAAACCACAGGTTGACAAATACAACATCGCTGGAAAAGACATCATCATTCTTGCTGAAGGTCGTTTAGTAAACCTTGGTTGTGCTACAGGTCACCCAAGTTTTGTAATGAGTAACTCATTTACAAACCAAACTTTGGCACAAATCGAATTATGGAATAACAGTGCAGCTTACAAAAATGAAGTTTACATGTTACCAAAACATTTAGATGAAAAAGTTGCTGCTTTACACTTAGCTAAATTAGGCGTTGAACTAGAAGTTTTACGTGATGATCAAGCTGCTTATATTGGTGTTCCAGTTGAAGGTCCATTCAAACCAGAATACTACAGATACTAAATCAATTTTAGATTTCTTAAAATAAATTGAATATTAAAACCCTTGCAGAAATGTAAGGGTTTTTTATTTTTAATGCTTTTCAGAATAAGTAAATTGCCTGTTTAAACATTTTAATCAAAAAATTCTACTTTTTAGAAATAAGTCCTTAATTTTAAAAATAAAAATAAGCCCTTATTTCTCAAATACATAAACATTGTAATCTTGAAAAAAACATCTTATTTATTCGCTTTCTTGTTTTTACTCGCTCTCCCGCAAATTATTTTGTCGCAGGAAAAGAAACCAAAGGTAGTTTTAGTATTGAGCGGCGGCGGTGCAAAAGGAATTGCCCATATTCCGCTTTTACAAAAACTAGATTCTCTACACATTGTTCCAGACCTAATTGTTGGAAATAGTATGGGAAGTATCATTGGCGGTTTATACGCAATGGGATACTCTGGTGACAGTATAGAAAAGTTAACCAAAAACATTAATTGGGACAAATTACTTGGCGGCGGTCAGTCATTAAAATCTGTCAGCGTAGAGGAAAAAAGAGAATTTCAAAGGTATTTAGTTGGAATTGGGATTAAAAACAAAAAACTAAACAGCATTGGCTCTTTATTAAATGATCAAAACTTAAGAGAATATCTTTCTGAATTAACTTACCCAGTATACAACATTAGAAACTTTGACAGCCTTTCTATCCCGTTTAGAGCCATGGCTACTGATTTGTCTGAGGGAAAAGAGGTTATATTAAGCAAAGGCAGTTTAGCTTATGCAATGAGAGCCAGTATGTCGCTGCCTGCTATTTTCAAACCTATGTCGTACGAAAAAACAGTATTAGTTGATGGTGGTGTTTTAAATAATTTCCCTACAGATGTTGCCCAACAAATGGGCGCTGACATTATTATTGGCAGTGATGTTGGAGGCGGATTGGAACCAATAGAAAAACTGAACAATGTTTTAACCATATTGACGCAAACCAGTATGTTCCCCAGTAACATTAAGAATCCGGCAAATAGAAAACTCTGCGATATTTTAGTAGATCACATGCCCAACCTTCGTTTTTCGACTGCAGATTTTGCTGATAGTGCAGAAATCTATAAAGATGGTAAAATTGCAACAAATGAAAATCTTCCTGCTTTAATCGCCTTATCCGAAAAATTAAAAGGGTATCAACAACGCATTCACGAATTACCACAAATGCCCTCAGAAATTATTCTTGATACCATTATTTACAAAAAAATAAGCAAGGAAAATCTCGCTCTGGTATTAGGAAGAATGAATCTCAAAACACATGTAAAATATACCACAAAAGATTTAATAGCAGGTATTAACAGAGCAATGGGCACTAATCTTTTTGACGAGATTACATATAACTATTTCATCAAAGATGAAAACAAACTAGGGGTTACAATCTTCGGTCATGAACGTGCCAAAAATCAACTAAACACATCTCTACATTATGACACTTACCGTGGCGTTGGAATCATTTTTAATTACACCGCCAGAAATGTTCTCGCCAGAGCATCTCGCCTTCTTATAACTGCAGATATAGCCGAACAGCCAAAAGTTAGAATTAATTATCAGAAAAATTTTGGAAAAAACCGAGATTGGTGGTGGTCATCTGAACTTTACGGAGCCTTATTGAGGCAAGAGATTTATTTTAACGGCAAAGCTTCAGATAATGTACTTTATAATTCTGTTGAATTTAATAATGAAATCAATAGAAATATAAATTCATTAAAAAGTTATTTTGGCTATGGTTTACACTATCAATACGCTAATTTAAAACCAAAATACGACAGAGAATACAATCCTAACTCGATCGACATCAGGAATTACTCATTAAACAACATAGAACTAAACATGCATTATTCCTACAATGACATGGATAAAGTTTTCTTTGCTGAAAACGGAACAATTTTAAAAGCAAATGTAACCCGATCATTGTTTACAGATGTCTACACCTCTCTTAACGATCCAGATCAAACGCACATATCTGGTTCTACCAATGGTTATACAAAATTTGGTTTCAGTTTTGAAAAAAGAGCTCTTTTAAGAAAAAAAATAACGGGAATCATTGGGTTTGATTCTTATTTTATTTTTGAGGATAAACTTAGCGACGATCAAATCTCGTTTTCGGATTTTGGTTATGCGGCAAAATATTTCATAGGAGGAATTATCCCAAGTTCTGGCAGTAATCGTTTTTCATTTCCAGGCCTGCATGAAGACGAACTCAATGTTTCTCAATATATGGGCTTAAAAATTGCTTCTCAAATAAATCTTATGGGAAAAGTCTACCTGACTCCACATTTTAATATCGCAACTGTTGGTTTTGAATCTTTTGATAAATACATAAATAAGGCATTTAGTCCAAAAGGAAAATGGGATGATGGCTTTGACCCAAGTCTTGTATTATCTGGAGGAGCTTCTATTTCTTATCAATCTATTTTAGGCCCTATTCATTTTGATACTTCTTGGATAAATAATATAGACAAGGTAAGATTATTTTTTAGTGTTGGATTCTCATTCAACCCTTAATAGAACTCTATAACTAAAAATAGAATTTTCTTTTTTATGCTTAAATTTGAAATCTAATAACTTGCAAAAAAGTAAAATTTTATAAAATAATGATCGAAAATGTTTTATGTGAACTACATGGCTCAAAAGAAATGTCTTTTGGCTGTATTCATATTGCAATGGCAATAGATTCAGACGAAAAAACAGGCTTTTTCTACTCAGAAGCCGAAGAAGATCTTCCACAGATTGCTTGGTGCGGAGAATGTGAACAATATCTTCTGGATAATGGTGAAGAATGGACTGATGTTTTTCAAGCTAAAGCTGATTTTAAAATGTTATGCAGCGATTGCTTTGATGAAGCAAAAAACAAGGAATCAGAAATTCATTTACGATAAATAAATCTTATGAAAAAGAGTATTCTTTTTTCTGCTTTCTTCTTTTTAAACGTAACAGTATTTGCTCAAAGCAATGATATCTGGATCTCATTTCCAGATAAAGATTCAACTCACATTGGATTTAAAGACAAAAACGGCATCATCAAAATTGAGCCAAAATTTATGGGATTTACAATCGCTCATAAATTCGAGAATATTATAGCCGTTACAGAAGGAAATAATCAAAAATGGGAAAGCTATTATTTAACCAAGACTGGCAAAATTGTTGGCCGAGACAGTTTATATATTTTTGACAATGGTCCAGATTGTGAAAATGAAGGTTTTATAAGATTTAGAGATCGTAAAACGGATAAAATGGGAATGTTTAATGGTGAAGGTAAAATCGTAATTCCTGCAGTATACAGCAATTTAACTAAAGTTAGAAATGGAACTTTTATAGGATTAAAAGATGCTGAAAAAGTAAGAGATGGAGAACACTTTTTCTGGACTGGAGGAAAAGAGTTTCTAATCGACATCGATAACAATGTTTTAATTGAAGATTTTGCATACAATGATAACCTTAATTTTTATTCTCTAGAAAAATCGACAGTACTTAGTAAAGATCCAATAAGAGAATGTTTTCTTGGAGTTGACGGTCATTATTATTCGTTTATAAACTTTGAAAAAGAGTTTAAAGAATGGCTGACAAACAGTTTGCTCAAAGATTTATCTAAAGCTAATATATTAAAACAATCTTTTGACAAAATTACTTATTGGAAAGAACCAATGGGCTGGATTAGTAACCCCAAAAACAAGTTCATAAATAATAATTACAA
Organism: Flavobacterium sp. YO64; assembly: GCF_004119505.1. NCBI lineage: Bacteria > Pseudomonadati > Bacteroidota > Flavobacteriia > Flavobacteriales > Flavobacteriaceae > Flavobacterium > Flavobacterium sp. YO64. The sequence goes on from NZ_NRQV01000004.1 coordinate 79,422, forward strand.
TTTTTTAAAGCTTAAACTTCAAGAGTTAAATACTGCAAAAGCAGATTACTTCATTTCGGCTGACGGTTTGAATCAATTTATTTTTGAATCTGCCGAATACGAAATGTATTTCAATAATTGTAATGAATCTAAAGACTGGATTTACCCTATTATGGATATTGTAATCAATTCAAAAAACAAAACAGATTTTGGACAGGATCATTTTGAGTTTTTAAGAACTGAAAATGGTTATAAATTAATAAGTGTTTCTGCAAAAAAACATAAACTTAAATAATTGCTTCCTGCTTTGTACAAACCGTAACTTTGTAAAAAAACTTAATTATGAAGAATTTTTTATTTTTATTTATCGCTATTGTCTTCGAAATTATTGCCACGACTGCATTAAAAAAATCGGAGCAGTTTACTCAACTTATTCCCAGCATTATTACAATCGTAGGATACTTTGCTGCATTTTACTTTTTAAGTTTTGCCATAAGAACTATTCCGGTTGGTTTTGCTTACGCTATTTGGTCAGGAGTCGGCATTGTTTTAATTACAACTATTGGCGCTATTTTCTTTAAAGAAATCCCTGATTTACCTGCCATAATTGGATTGAGCTTAATTATAATTGGAGTTGTTGTAATTAATGTTTTTTCTAAAACTACAGCGCATTAAATCCTTTTTCATCATTACAACACTATGATAAATGAAACATCACAATAAATCAACAAATTAATGATTTTCAAAAAAGGCACACTTTCAGACTTAGACGAAATGCAGCAATTGTATATAGAAACCATACAATCTGTCTGCAAGAATGATTATAATCCCGCACAAATCGAAGCTTGGATTTCTGGCATAGAAAACAAAGAACGCTGGCTTGAAGTTATTGAAACGCAATTTGTTCTTTTGGTAATTATTGAAAATCAAATCGCTGGTTTTGGAACTTTAAAGGATGGAAACTATATTGACTTCTTTTACATTCATAAAGATTTTCAACGACAAGGAATTGCTTATAAGCTTTTAACAGAATTAGAGCTCGAAGCCAAAAAACAATATTCCAAAAATATAACTTCAGATATCAGTATTACAGCAAAACCATTTTTTGAAAAAAAAGGATTTATTGCAAAAGCCGAACAAAAAAACATTCGTCACAATGAAATACTTATCAATTACAAAATGGAAAAAGAATTATAGTTTTTTGTTTCAAGTTTCAGGTTATGTTAGAACATGAAACCTGAAACAAAAACTATTTCCGCAAGATTCGGATTTTATACCTGCAGAAACCAATCGATATTTGCCTTATAAAATTGAATGAAAATGAACACACAGGAAACCATTAATTATAATCGTATTGCAGAAGCCATCGATTATATCAAAGCCAATTTTAAAGAGCAGCCTAATCTCGATGAAGTTGCCGAAAAAGTGCATTTAAGTCCGTTTCACTTTCAGAAACTTTTCAGCGATTGGGCAGGAACAAGTCCGAAGAAATTCTTGCAGTATACCAGTTTGGAACATGCCAAAAAACTGCTTAAAGAAAATCAAGCAACCGTTTCTGAAACAGCTTACGAAACAGGACTTTCTGGAACAAGCCGTCTTCATGATTTATTTGTAAACATCGAAGGAATGACTCCTGCCGAATATAAAAACGGCGGAAGGAATCTTGAAATAAATTACAGCTTTGCCGAAAGTCCATTTGGTAATATTATTGTAGCCTCTACTTCAAAAGGAATTTGTTTTATGGCTTTCGCCGAAGATGAAACAAACGGCTTAAATGCTTTAAAAGACAAATTCCCCAATGCTTCTTTCTCTAGAAGACTAGATTTAGTGCAGCAAAATGCATTGTTTATATTTCAAAATGACTGGAGCAAATTATCCGAAATAAAACTGCATCTAAAAGGAACCGATTTTCAATTGAAAGTTTGGGAAACGCTGCTAAAAATCCCAATGGGACAGCTTTCAACTTATGGTACTATTGCACATCAAATTGAGAAGCCAAATGCTTCAAGAGCTGTTGGAACTGCAATTGGCAGTAATCCAGTTGCTTTTTTAATTCCATGCCATCGTGTGATTCAATCTTCTGGGATCTTTGGCGGTTATATGTGGGGAAATACTAGAAAAACGGCCATAATTGGCTGGGAAGGCGCGCAGATAAATCTATAGTTTTTTTGCCACGAATTGCACTAATTTTTATTCTAATTAATAAAAAAAATAATTCGTGAACATTCGTGTAATTCGTGGCAAAAAAAATTCCACTCTAAAATCATTATGCAAAATATACAATCAATAATTGCTTCTCAAAACTGGGAAAGCATCACCGAATCTATGCACGAAAATGGATTCGCAATCATTCCGAAAATACTTAATAACGAACAATGCGAAGATTTAAAATTTGATTATGATAATCCAAATTTATACCGAAAAACAGTTGTAATGGAACGTTACCGATTTGGTTTAGGCGAATACAAATATTTCAATTATCCTCTTCCTGATTTAATTCAGAATATTCGATCTGCAATCTATCCCAAATTGGCACCAATCGCAAACGCTTGGATGAAAGTTCTAAATATTAATACGATCTTCCCAGATAAACATGGAGACTTACTAAAACAGTGTCACGACAATAATCAATTAAAAGCAACGGTTCTGATTTTAAAATATGGCAAAAGCGGTTTTAATACGCTCCATCAGGATTTATACGGAGATGTTTATTTTCCAATTCAAATTGTACTCTTCTTGTCTGAACCTGATGAAGATTTTACTGGCGGTGAATTTGTTCTTACACAGCAAACGCCAAGGGCGCAATCTAAAGCTATTGTTTTGAAACCCAAAAAGGGAGACATTTTGGTTTTTACAACCAATTTCAGACCTGTAAAAGGGTCAAAAGGGTATTATCGGGTTAATATGAAACATGGAGTAAGCGAGGTTCAATCTGGTGAAAGATATACGCTGGGAATTATTTTTCATGATGCGCTATCGTAGTTTTAATCTCTTGAAGTCGCAAAGTTTTTCTCATTTTATGTCATTTCGACGAAGGAGAAATCTTCGTAAGTAACTCCGTAAAGAGAATCCAATCTTTGTCGAACTTCTCGTGGAGATTTCTCCTTCGTCGAAATGGCAAACTGCATGGGAACTTTGTGAACAAAACTTTACGACATTGCAACTTTGCGAGAGATTTTCCCGTATGACTCTACAAAATAAAATATAATAAAATTATGATTGAACACAATAAAATTTCAAATTCAGACCTTCGAAATAAAATTAAAAAAGGCGAAATTTGTTTCGGCGGCAACCAAAAATTAAAGATCTACGGAACGATGAAATGCTCTTCAGGAAAAAGAATGAAACGCGAAAATCGGGTTTTCTTTTCTTCAGAAAATGAAGCTAAACAAAATGGTTTCAGACCTTGCGGACATTGCATGAAACTTGAATATCAAAAATGGAAAAATGGACTTATTTAATCCTCAAATAGACGAAACAACAAATCTGCTTCCTAAGGATGGTACGGTCAATTATTACGGAAAATTGTTTTCGAGAGAAAAAGCCGATTTTTATCGTGATATTCTATTGAATACGATCGAATGGAAAAATGATGAAGCGATCATTTTTGGAAAATTAATTTTAACCAAAAGAAAGGTGGCTTGGTATGGTGATAAGGAATTTGAATACACATATTCGAATACGACAAAAAAAGCGCTTCCTTGGACAAAGGAATTACTGGAACTAAAAACTTTTATTGAAGAAAAAACAGGAGAAACTTTCAATTCCTGTTTACTCAATTTATATCATTCCGGCGATGAAGGAATGGCGTGGCACAGCGATGCTGAAAAGGATTTGAAAAAAAACGGAGCAATTGGTTCTGTAAGTTTTGGTGCTGAACGTAAATTTGCTTTCAAACATAAGGAGACTAAAGAAGTTGTTGCTATGATTTTAGAACACGGGAGTTTATTGGTTATGAAAGACGAAACACAAACGCATTGGCTTCATCGGCTTCCGCCAACAAAAACTACTCAGAAGCCAAGGGTAAATTTAACTTTTAGAACTATTGTCGGGTAAGGTATAAAACTCTATTTCTTTTTAGAAGCGACACTTTGGTAGGAAAGTAATAAAGCATCCGCAAACATTTCAGGTCTTACTTTTGAAAGCTCAACAATTGTCCAGCCTTGTTTTCCCCATTTATTAGGTATTGGATAAAAAATCATTTCACTTGAAGCGCAAAATACAGATTGATCGATTTCATTGAATTTTAAAACGGCGTGGTTTTTCTTTTTATCATAAGTGGCGAAAATTTTTTTCTTGACACGAAAAGATGTTTTTTCAAAATGTGGTTCCTCTGCCGCATTTTCAAATGATAAAGCTAATTTTCGGAATGTTTCAATTGACACCATAATCGCAAATTATTTATCAGACTTAACAAATTTTACCAACCTTGATTCAATCCATTTTTCAAGACCTCATCGTATTTTTCTTTATCAAAAGAATATAAGTTTGGTGCTTTGTGGGCAACATTACTTTTCTTTTCGTCAAGTTTAACCAGAATTCCAATATTAGTTATCTTTCTAAGAAAATTTCTGCGATCTAGTTTTTTATCTAAAATCGTTTCGTATAATTTTTGCAATTCTGGAATCGTGAATTTCTCTGGTAATAAATTATATCCTATGGGCATTAAATTCAACTCTATTCTTAAGGTATCGAGAGCTTTGTCTAAAATTTCCCGATGATCTAAAATAAGATCTGGAACTTCTTTATGATCGATCCATTCTACAACTTCGTTTCTGTTAATAGGATTAGGAAGTATTTTTAGAAAATCTACTAAGGCATAATAACCAATTGTTACAAAACGCTGCGTAAGCCATTTTCCTTGTTCGGGATCAATATCTAAATGTTTTAAAATTTCATTCCCAAAATGATTATCATTTCGCTTCGTTTTTCCAAATGTGGCAAACTGCCTTAAAAAAACACCTTCAACTCCTGTTCTTTCATTTAAAATGGTAACCGCTGCCGTATCAATATCCTGATCAATTGGAATAAATCCGCCTGGTAAAGACCATTTTTCGTTGTGTGGAATTTTAATCAGCAGTACTTTCAATTGGTTATCGTGAAAACCAAAAATCACACTATCAATTGACAATCCCGGCTGGTAATTTTTATTATTTTCTAAAATTGATTTCAGCATTGATTTTATAATTAATACGACATTTAGTTTCAATTGTGTACGCAATTTACTTCATTTTTTACAAATCGCATTTATCCATTTTTAAAATCAGAAAAAAAACAAAAGTGTATAAATCACAATTTTTGTTAAAATTAAAAATGAAATCAAAAAAACAAGTACATTGCGTCATAATAACACATTTAATGATTAATTGTGAAAAACAATTAAAAAAGAAAGAGAAAGAACTGCTTTTATACCACTTATAGTTCTTATCGAAGAAAACAAAATTTAGAAGAAAATGATGGAGAATATGACCACTAATCCGTTAAAAAAAATCAATTCAAAAATTAGAGATAAAATCTGGAGTTCTTTTGGTTTTGTTTCTAAAACTTATCTTTTGGAAGCTTCTTTAAAATACAGCGAAGAGCAGGAAAGAATTTTTAATGAAATGATCGTTGAAACTGAGGCTAAAGATAAAAAAGCAAAACGTGAAGCTTTTGACAAAGCATTGTATGCTTCATATAAAGGAATTGGCGCTATGGATTTTATAAATACGGTTTTAAAATAATTTAGCCTCTTTATAAAATCCATAACGCCAATTCTAATTGACATTCTATATTACTGCACTAATTCAAAATCTGATTTTAGTTTAATATCTGCTGATGAAGCTCCAATCATTACTTCAAAATCTCCAGGTTCAGCAGTCCATTCTAATTTATCATTGTAGAAAGAAAGCTTTTCTTTGTCGATTGTAAATTCGATTGTTTTTGATTCTCCCGCATTTAATTTTACTTTTTGGAAATCTCTTAATTCTAAAACTGGGCGAACAACTGATCCAAATTTATCTTTTAAATACAATTGTACTACTTCATCTCCAGTCACTTTTCCAACATTTGATAATTGAAATGAAACTTTAATTGTTTCATTGTTTTTCATTTTTGATGAAGAAAGTTTCAATCCAGAATATTCAAATTTAGTATAACTCAATCCATGCCCAAAAGCGAATTTAGGTGAATTCTTTAAATCGATATATGCTGAAACATAATTGTTTTGATTTTCGTCTTTGGCTGGTCTTCCTGTACTGAAATGGTTGTAATAAATAGGAATCTGCCCTACTTCTCTAGGAAATGTCATTGGTAATTTTCCTGACGGATTGTAATCTCCAAATAACACATTTGCAATTGCATTTCCTGCTTCTGTGCCTAACCACCAAGTATAAACAATTGCTGGAACGTTGTCTGCTGTCCAATTAAAAACAAGAGGTCTTCCTGCATTTATTAAAACTACAACTGGTTTTCCTGTTGCCTGAATCGCTTTTACTAAATCTTCCTGAACGCCTGGCAAATGAATATCGCTTCGGCTTTTTGCTTCACCGCTCATGTCGCGTTTTTCGCCAATACTTAAAATAACAACATCAGCTTGTTTTGCAGTTGCAACAGCTTCTGCAAAACCATCTTTGTTGTCGCCTTCAACTTCGCAGCCTTTTGCATAAAGTAATTTAGTATTCTTGCCTACTTTATTCTGTAAACCATCCCATTGCGAAACAATCCATTTATTGTAATCAACATTAGGTAATTCTACAGACCAAAAACCCATATTTTCTTTATACTCTTTTACCATCGGCCCAATAAAAGCGATTGTTTTTAGGTTTTTAGAAAGTGGTAATGTTTGATTTTCGTTCTTTAATAAAACTATACTTTTTTGAGCAACTTCAAGCGCCGCTTTTCTATTTTCTGGATTATTTAAAGCTTTCTCTGCTCTTTTTTCATCAGAATATCTATAAGGATCGTCAAACAAACCTAATTCAAATTTCTTGCGAAGAATACGTTTTACAGCATCATCAACCAAGTCTATTGAAACTTTGCCTTCTTTGACCAATTGTGCTAAATTATTTTTGTAGGCAACGCTTTCCATATCCATATCACTTCCGGCAGTAATTGCTGAAAGTGCTGCTGCTTTAAGATCTTTTGAGTAGCCGTGAGCTACCATTTCTCCAATAGAACCCCAATCTGAAACTACAAAACCTTGAAAGTTCCATTTTTCTTTTAAAATGTCACGTTGTAAATGAACATTTCCTGTAGCGGGAATTCCGTTTAAATCATTAAATGAATTCATAAATGTTGCTGCACCAGCATCTAAAGCGGCTTTGAAAGGAGGCAGATAAGTTTCCCACAACATTCTTTCGCTCATATCAACGGAGTTATAATCTCTTCCACCAACTGCGGCTCCATAAGCGGCAAAATGTTTTACGCACGCCATAACAGAGTTTAAATCTCCTAATTTATTTCCTTGAAAACCTTTTACTCTTGCATAAGCGATTTTAGAAGCTAGATAAGTATCTTCTCCAGCACCTTCCATAACACGTCCCCAACGCGGGTCACGCCCAATATCAACCATTGGTGCAAATGTCCAATGAATTCCGCTTGCGGCTGCTTCTGTAGCCGCTACTCTTGCTGCCAGCTCTATGGCTTCTAAATCCCAACTAGCAGCTTCTGCTAATGGTAATGGAAATGTTGTTTTATAACCATGAATAACGTCCTGCCCAAACAACATTGGTATTTTTAAACGGGATTGCATGGCTAACTTTTGATAGTTTCGAGTAGATTCTACTCCCGTTACATTCAACATTGAACCTACTAAACCGTTCTTAATCTCGGTCTGCTTATTTGGGTTAATGGTTATTGGTCCTGTTATTGAGTTGTCGTTACTATATTGATTTAACTGACCTATTTTTTCTTCAATAGTCATTTTTTTCAATAAAGCATTTACTTTCTGATCGATTGTTTCTTGCTGTGCAGCCGCAAAAAATGTGACCATCAGCAAGAGGAATGTTGTTGTTGTTTTCATGTGTTTTATTTTAATTACCAAACGTAAGTTGATACTGCTCCTGCGTTTAAAGTAGTTGAGATCTGTTTTTGATTGTATTTTACATTGACTGTTTCAGCTGTATTTCCGTCATTTTCAACAATTAAAACAATTTGTCCTGATGGTGTTTTAAAAGCGACGTTATAAAGATTCCCGCTTATATTGCTTCCAATTCTAATTGATCCTTCTGGTACAAATTTAGAAGCGTGGCCAATAATGTAATAGCCTACTTCTCTTTTTATATTTTGATTTTGATCAATCATTAAAGCGCCTTTACAAGTCGAACATCCGCCTGGTGTAAATGGTTTGTAGAATTCGTCATTTGCTAATCCCCACGAAAGTGCATTTACACTCCAGTTGCGCATCGAGCCAATCACGACATTTTTTACACTCCATTTCAAATCAGATTCAAAACTGCTTCCTGATCCTGTGTATTGTTCTGTAAAATACAAATCTTTATTTGGATACGCATCATGAACTTTAGACATAGCACTGATATCTCCTTCGTATAAATGAAATGCTGAACCTGCTACAAAAGGCAGTGCTTTTGGATCATTTAAGATAGTCAAAGGATATTCTGGCTTATTGCAGTTGTGATCGTAAACTACAATCTTGGTTTTAATTTTTGCTTTCGCGAAAGCGGGACCTAAATGATTTTTTATAAATTCTGCCTGTTGTTCTGCAAGCATCAATAAACTTGGATTATTTCCTGGATGTAATGGTTCATTCTGCGGCGTAATGGCATCAATTACAATTCCGTGCTCTTTCATGGCTTGAATATATTTTACAAAATACTCGGCATAAACCTGATAATATTTAGGCTGTAAGCTTCCGCCTTTTGAGCTTCCGTTGTCTTTCATCCAAACTGGCGGCGACCACGGAGAACCCATAATTTTTATTTGTGGATTTATAGCTAAAATCTCTTTTAACAAGGGTACCACATCATTTAAATCTGGACCAAGATTAAAATGTTCCAGCTTTAAATTTGTTTGCCCTTCTGGCATATCATCATACGAAAAAACTTTTTCATTCAAATCTGAAGCTCCAATACTTATACGCAGGTAACTTAAACCAATGGCATCATTTTTTCTAGAAAACAACTCTTGAAGCAGGGCTTCTTTTTTTGCTTTATCTAGTTTTAAAATTGTTTGAGCACTTCCTCCTGTTAACGAAAATCCAAAACCTTCTATGGTTTGAAATTTCTGAGCAGGATTTACTTCAATGGTTTGATTTTCATTAGTTTCTGAACTAAAAACTAAATCGTCCTGTTTTTTAAGTTTTGATGTTTCATCTGTTGTTGTAATCCAAGATTGTGCTTTTCCTGAATTGCTTGCAACATTTTTTGAAGATCCACATTTTATCTGTACTGCAATAAGAGGCAGTAACAGTAAAATTTGGAGTTTTTTGTTGATGTTTTTCATATTTAATCTATTTCTATTAGAACAGGTAAATGATCTGAAGGATATTTTAAATCTTTAGAATCACTTAAAACTGCGTGTTTTTGAACTGTAAGCCCGCTGTTTTTTGAGATAAAAATGTAATCTATTAATAAGGTCACAGGCTCATTGTGTTTGAAATTATTAAAAGTTCCTGATGGCCCAAATGGTTTTTCTTTTGAAACATCTCTGGTGTCGTCCATTACTTTTTTGATTTCAGTAATTTGAGGTGTGTTGGGTTCTGAATTAAAATCTCCCATTAAAAACACCGGATATTTTTTTGTGTTTATTGTTTTTATTTTTTCTAAAACTACCTGCACGCCTTTAACTCTTGCAACTTCTCCCATGTGATCAAGGTGAAGATTAAATACGTAAAATGTTTTTTTAGTTTTTAAATCTGTAAAAAGTCCGTAAGTACAAACTCTGTTACAAGCGGCATCCCAGCCTCTTGAAACTACATTTGGTGTTTCTGAAAGCCAGAAGGTATCAGAATCTTGAAGCTTAAAACGATCTTTTTTGTAATAAATCGTGCAGGCTTCTCCAGTTCCTCCTTCTTCTCTTCCTATTCCAAATTTGCTGTACTTAGACATACCTGATGCAATATCAATTACTTGACTTGGTGTTGCTTCCTGAACTCCAAAAATATCGGGGCTGTAAAATTGTACTTGAGACATGAAATAATCCTTACGATTTGGCCAGGCATTTTCTCCATCTGAAGCAACATTTAAACGAATGTTGTAGGTCATAATTTTTAAATTTTGACCATAAAATGCTCCGCTTACTAAAAGCATCATTACCACTAAAACAATTGTATTTTTCTTTTTCATATTTAAAAAATTTTGATCCGTAAAGCTAATGTTTCCTTAGCCTTAAAGAAAAAAACTTATTTAAAAGTTATGTTAATTATATACGTTAGGATAATCAATATTAAATATATCATCACGTTTTATTTTGTTTCTTAAACAAGAAAATTGATATTTCTTTTTACTTTTTTGAATTTCCTTTTTTATTCTCTGAAAAATCTAAATAGTTTAAATTAAAACCTCCTTTTTCAAAAACGGCTTTAATCTTGTTTTGTCCTGCATTCAGTTCGACATCAGTTAAGATTATAGTTTTCCATTTTCCACTTCCGCCAGTTGCTGGCAGTGTTATCGATTTTGACTTTCCTTTTTCGGTTTCTAAATGAATTTTGCCTTCTGCTTTTTCACTTGAATATCGTATAGCAACATTGTATTTATTCTGCTTTTTAACTTCGGCAGTAAACTGCAGCCATTCGCCGTCTTCAATAAATGAAACTTGATAACCGTTTGATCCTGAGTCTTTGCATGGCAGAATATCTACACCGTCATTTCGCATTGTGTTTCCTTTATTCCAATCTTCAAATTTGTTAGTTTCAACTCTGTAATTCACAAAATCTTTATCGAAGTATGCGTAACCGTTTGTTCCTAAATCATAATGTGTTGCTACAATTTTTCCGGGAATTGTATTTTTCTTGTACGCCTTTGTATCATTTGTGTGTACTTGTCTAAACATGGCGTCGATTACATCTGGTTTAACGGTTACGTTTTCCATTTTGTAATTATCTGCCATTTTCATTAATGTTTTTTTAGAAAAATCTGCTGTTGGTTTTTCTCCACCATCTTTCCAATATTTCAGTAAAACATCATATTCTGGAATTTTAGTGACTGAGGTTACTCCTGCAATGTTTTCGATTTTTTTCATTGGCCAAAATGCCCATCCAATATTGTTGGTTTCCATCAATGTAAGTGCATCTTTAAACCAAACATTAGAATTTTCTCCGCTTTCTCCTAACCAAATTGGCACATTGTACTGCGTTCTATAGTCCAGCATTTTCTGGATTGATTCTTTAGTATTATAGTTCCAATATTTATGAAAACTCAATGCCATATTATCATCCCATAGAGGAAAAATCCCGTTGTAATTATTTCCCCAGCAGTTTCCTTCAATAAAAATCAAATGATTGGTATCGACTTCACGAATTGCTTTTGTAACAGCAACCATTAGATCTCTTAAAGGTCCATTTGAGTTTTCATCACAGCCATTTTTATTTGTTCCTGTAAAATTCCAGTTGGGTTCATTAATAATATCATACGCTCCAATCCATGGATTGTCTCTATAACGAGAAGCTAGTTTTTTCCATAAAGCAATCATTTTTTTCTGATTGGCTTCACTTTCCCATAATGATGGTTTTGTCGTATCGTAATCAGAAATTGCCGCATCATTTCCTTGTCCGCCCGGAGCTGCATGCAAATCTAGAATAAGATAAATTTTGTTTTCGGTACACCATTTCAGTAAATTATCTGTCATTATAAAACCTTCTTCTATCCAGGTGATTTCACCATTTTTTTCTTCTTCAATTGGCGGTGTATATAGATTATAATGCATTGGCAGACGGATTGAATTGAACCCCCATGCTGCTAACGAATCTACATCTCGTTTTGTTAATCCATTTGCTTTGTACGCTGCATAAAACTCTTTTGTTCCTTGCTCGCCAATAACATCTTGAATTTTCTGTTTTATTATATATTGCGGACTGGCAAAGGGCTGTGTCTGCATCATGTATCCTTCCTGCACCATCCACCCGCCTATCCCAAGACCTCTTAATAGAATATTCTTTCCATTGCCATCAACAATTTTTTGCCCGTCTCTATGTAAAAAACCTTGTCCTGCAACGGCAACTGTAAACAAAAGCTGTACTGCTATTATTATTTTTTTCATTTGAAAACTATTTTGTTTTTTACTCGATTTTTATTTCCAAGTATAGGTTGCCACTGAACCTGCTTCTAAAGAGGTTGTTATCCATTTATCATTGAACTTGATATTGAAAACTTCTACTGCAGTTCCATCATTTTCAACAATTAAAACTTTTGAACCTGATGGGGTTAAGAATGCCACATTTTGAAGATTTCCGCTTGTATTACTAGCAATTCTAACAGAACCTGCCGGGACAAATTTTGAAGCGTGTGCAATAATATAATAAGCAACGTTTCTCTGAAAATTTTCGGTTGATGTTACTGTTAAAGCGCCTTTGCAAGTGTTGCATCCACCAGGAGTATGAGGTTCGTAATTGCTGTTATTGGCTAAATTCCATTCTAGTGCATTCTTACTGTAGTTTCTCATTGAACCAATAACTACATTTCGCATATGCCATTTTAGATCTCCTCCGAAATTTCCTGTTGAGGCGGTATATTGCTCTGTGAAATACACATTTTTTGTTGGATAAGCATTGTAAACATTGGATAATGCGCTGATATCTCCTGCGTATAAATGAAAAGCTGATCCGTCTATAAAAGGAAAAGCATCGGCGTCTGCTAAAATTGCTTTTGGATAACTTATGTTATCGCAGTTATGATCGTAAATAATAATTTTGACATTTAAATTAGCCGCTTTAAAGGCTGGACCTAAACTTGTTTTTATAAAATTAGCCTGCTCTGCTGCCGACATATACATACTAGGATTATTCCCGTCGTGTAAGGGTTCATTTTGTGGTGTTATGGCATCAATTGTAATTCCTTCAGCTTTCATTTGCTGAATGTATTTTACAAAATATTTAGCATAAACATCATAATATTTGGTTTGCAGTTTTCCGCCTATAAAGCTGTCTTTGTCTTTCATCCACAAAGGTGCAGACCAAGGAGTTGCGAGTATTAAAATTTTAGGATTGATTGCTAAAATTTCTTTTAAAAGTGAAATTACGCCTGCTTTATCTTTATCCAAACTAAATTTTACCAAATCCAAATCGGTTTCTCCAGTCGCAAGATCATTATAAGTAAAAGGAGATGCATTTAAGTCTGAAGCTCCTATACTAATTCTTAAGTAGCTTACTCCTACCGAATTTTCGCCTGAACCAAAAAGTTCCTGCAAGAGAGCACTCTTTTTTGACGCTGTTAATTGGTTAATTACTTCAGCGCTTCCGCCTGTCAGCGTATAACCAAAACCATCTATTGTTTGATATTTTTGCGAAGCACTTACTTCGATATTTGGATAGATATTGTATGTGGTTCCAAATCCTAATGTCCCAGATTGTTTTGCGAGTAAAACACTTTGGTCTCCTTTAGTCAGCCAAAAATCGACATCGTTTGTAACAACAATTGGAGGTACAACAGGCGGTAAAACCAGAGCGGGATCAGCAGCATCGTTTGACGAAGAGCACTTTATTTGCGAAAATACTGCCAATATGAAAAACAGTGCTTTTATTGTGTTTTTAAAGTTTAGTTTCATTTTTACATTTTTTAACTTGATAAACAACCTATTACAACCAAATCAACTTGTAATAAAATAACTTACAATCGCTTTTGCATTACCTCAAAAAAAATAGTTTCAAATACAAAATAAATGAGGGTCGAAATGGATGATTCAAATCAACCCTCTTATTTAAAACGCTCTAGTAAACTAGTGTTTGTATGGCGTGAGCAGGAATTTTAACGATCGTTTTTTCAGCTCCAATAATTAAATTGTAATTCATTTCTTTATCTGTTTGATTCATTACAATTGTTGCCATTGTTCCGTTGGTATTTAAAAACGAGGTACTAAACAATCCGCTTCTGCTTACTGCTGTACTTACTCTTACGGCGTTTAAATGGATGAATTTTGAAAAATGCCCAATGTAATAATAAGATGGTGTGTAGATTAACTCGCCTGTTTTTGTGTCAGCATGAATTGGAGCAAAACAAAAATTACCAACGTGATTTGGCCCTCCTTTTTCATCTAAAAGAATATTCCAATCCGTCCATCCCGCAGTTCCGTTGTTAAAATCATTCATCATAGAAATTCCATATCTTTCTCCGTTTGCCCAAAATTGATATTTTTTAGCATCAAATTTCTCCACACAGCCTTCTGTAAACAATAGTTTTTTATCAGGATATGCCTCGTTTACTTTGGCTACATTATCAAACATTGACGAACCGCCAGACCAGTTTTCGTACCAATGAAAACCCATTCCCCAAACATATTTTGATGCTTCTGGATCGGAATAAATTACGTTTGCTCTGTAATTCATTAAATCACGATTGTGATCCCATGCAATGATTTTTACGTCACCCAGTTTTTCTTTTTTTAATGTTGGTCCTAGAAAATTTTTAATAAAATCCCTCTCAGCTTCAGCAGAATAAATACATGATTCCCAAGTTTGGGTTGCCATAGGTTCATTTTGTGTAGAGGTTCCCCAAATTGGAATTCCTTCTTTCTCGTATGCTTTTATAAACTTTACATAAAAATCTGCCCATGTTTGGTAGTATTCTGGTAATAAAGTTCCGCCTTTCAAGATATTTTTGTTGCTTTTCATAAAAGCATTTGGCGACCATGGCGCAACGTAAGTCAGTAATTTACCGCCCGCTGTTTGAATGGCTTGTTTGATTAACGGAATTCGATATTGTTTGTCATGTTCAATCGAAAAAGTTTTTAAATCTTTGTCACCCTCTTTTATATAAGAATAGCTTTCACTGCTAAAATCAGAACTTTGTATTGTGGTTCTTAGCAAAGAATAGCCTATTCCTTTTTGTTTATCATAGTAGGCATTTAAAAATTCTGTTTGTTTTTCTTTTGAAAGTTTAGCAAAAACTTCAGCACTTGCGTCTGTTATTGCGCCGCCGATTCCCATAAAAGTTTGGAATTTTTTTGACGGTTCAACAAAAACGGATACTTCAGTTTCCAGAGGCTGTTTTGCTGCCGAAAAGGATAAATTATCTGTTGATGTTAATCTTAAATTAGTATTCTCAGCAGTTGTATAAACCGTAACTTTCTTTCCGTTGGTTGTAAATTCTTTCTTTGCTTTTGTCTGCTGGGCAAGTGTCGACAGCGAGAACAAAAAACATAGAATCTTTAAACTATTTTTTTTCATTCTTTCCTTAAATTATTAAATTCTAAATAGAAGTTTTATTTCAGAAGCTCTTTTTCTGACCGTTTAAGGATTTAAAAAATAGCCCATACTCATAAATGATTATGGGCTATTTGCAACCAAACTTAAACTTAACTTAAACTTACTTTCCTCTTAATTCGACACTTTTAATGGTAATTCCGCCTGGAGCGATTCCACCGCCGCATCTAATCATTAGATATATTTTTCCTGTAGTGCTAAATTTAACAACATTGCTTACTGCATCTAGTTTTGCATTTTTAGTACATCCGATGGATGATAATTTACCCGAAACTGGATTTTTACCGCAGCCATCCCAAGTATTTAAGCCCATTACTTTTCCGCCGTCACTATAATCCCCAGAAACTGTTGCTGGATCTTTTTCGCCTGCATAAACTTCAAACCACATATCTGTAGATCCACCACCAGAAACTACCATATCAATAGTGTATTCTTTGTCTTTTACTACATCTATAGCTTGATAAATTCCGGCGTGACCTCCGCTTACAGTTGCTCCTTTATCACTATAAACCCAGTCGCCTGTTGCTTCATAAATAACTTTTTTCCAGTTAGCCTGATCTGCAGCTGTTTTAAAAGAACCGCCTTTTACAAGATTTCCTTTTGCTAAATCAGTGGTTGCAACTACAAGTTGAGAACTTGCGGTTCCTGTAGCTCCACCTGCGCCAACTGCTGTATGCGTAATTGTATAGGTTCCTGCATCTGGCAATGTGATGATCTCATTCATTTTTCCTGGATACTCACCGTCTCCGGTATTCCATCTTGAAGAGATAACGTTTTTTGTTTGTGCAACTAAAAGATAGGTGTTTGATGCTCCTTGAACTGGAGTTACCGTAAATGCTGCATCAATATTACTTCCTATTAAAACGTTGACATTACCCGTTTCATCATCACAACTTATTAATGTTCCTAACCCTAATGCCAAAGTCAGCATTAGGAAAGTACTTTTTTTCAAATTTATATTTAGGTTCATATTCTTTGTTTTTGGTTAATTAGTTTCGACTATTGATAATTAGGATTTTGTTTCAATTTAGTACCGTTAAGTTCTGTGTACGGAATTGGAAATATCTCATCTGTACCTGCATCAAAGCCTCTATCAGCTAATGCTGCTGGAGCATCTCCCCATCTAACTAAATCAAAAAATCTATGACCTTCACCAGCTAATTCCATTCTTCTTTCATTTTTAATAGCCGCTAATGTTACAGGTATAGAACCTAAACCAACTCTTTTTCTAACGGCATCAAGTAATTTTTGTGCTCTGTCTCCAGATCCTAAAGCTTCTGCTTCCATTAAGTAAGTGTCTGCAAGTCTAATGATATAAGAGTTTTGTTTGTAGTTCAACTCTGCATTACCACCTCCGGTACGAACATCAGATTGTCTTGGCAAGTATTTATTCAAGAAATAGCCTGTGTCTTGATAAGCTGGAATATAATCGATTTGACCAGCAGCTTTAAGTGCTTTCAAATCTAAAATAGTTGCTCCAAATCTAGGATCATCTTTCATTGCATTATACAATTTTTGAGTAGCCACATTAAAAGCCCATCCTGAAGGAAGATCTGGTGCTGTAGAACCTTCTGTCAGCACATATCCTCTTGGTCCAACCATAACGTTTAGAGAGTTTCCTTCATCTTTACCAGTTCCCCAAAATGTCCAGTCAGAGTTTCCAGCACTTGTATGAGATACTTCTAAAAGTGACTCTGCATTAAATTTCTTTGAAGTGTCCCATAAATCACTAAACTTATCCAGTAACTTATTTCCATATTGATTTTCAATACCTGGCGTTCCATTTACTTCTGCAAGAACAGTGGCTGCTTCGGCTTTTTTACCTTCAAATAAAAGCACTTTTCCTAATATTGCTTGAGCTGCACCTTTATTAAGTCTTCCCGCTTCAGTCTCTGGTGTAACTTTATTTGGTAAAGCTGTAATCGCTTCTTTTAAATCTTTTTCTATTTGTGCATAAATTACATCTGGTGTAACTTGTTCTGGGTCGTAAATAGTCTGCGTATTTAGAGGTACTAAAACCAATGGAATGTTTTTAAACAATCTCACTAGGTTAAAATAGTAAAGTGCACGCAATGCTTTTGCTTCTGCAGCAAATCTAGCTCTTACACCATTATCCATTGTAGCTGCAGGAAGTTTTTCGATCAATAAATTAGCTCGAGACACACCTTGATAATGGTCATTCCAGTAACTGCTTGGAATACTTATTGAAGTAAGTGAGTGTGTAGAGAAATTCTGAATTCCATTTCCATCTGTTGCACTACCTCCTCCAGCATAAAAATCATCAGATCCTGCGTTAAGCATTGCTACTAAATTTTCAAAACCACCTGTGTTTTTTCTTAACGGATCGTATACTCCCAATAATGCTGCGTAACATTGCTGCTCATTTGAAAAATAAGTGCTTGTATCAAATTTTCCCTCTGGATTAATGGTGACAAAATCTTCAGAGCAAGATCCTCCTAGAGCTGCCATTGCTATAGCAATATATATGTATTTAAATTTTATAGTTTTCATAATTCTTTAATTTTTTAAAATTGAACATTCGCTCCAAACAAAATAGATCTTGCTTGTGGATAAACTCCTTTATCTACACCAAATACTTGACCTCCAATTTCTGGATCGTATCCGCTGTATTTTGTAAATGTGATTAAGTTTTCGCCTGTTAAGTAAAAACGAACTTTATCTGCACCAATTTTAGATGATAAGTTAGTTGGCATTGTGTATCCAACTTGAACAATTTTCAAACGCACGTAATTTCCATTTTCAAGATAAAAATTAGACATATTACTGTAGTTTTTATTTGGATCATCGTTTGTTAATCTAGGATAGTCGTTTGAAGTTCCTTCTCCAACCCAGCGATCTAAAGCTTTTGTTTGATAGTTTGCATTCAAAACATCAAGTCTTCTAAGCCCCTGAAAAATTTTGCTGCCAGCAGCTCCTTGCGCAAATGCCATAAAATCAAAGTTTTTGTAATCTAAATTTAAAGTAAGTCCAAATGTATATTTAGGAATATTTGTTCCTAAAAACTGTTTGTCATCATCTGTAATTGAACCATCTCCGTTTGAATCTACCCAGCGGAAATCTCCCGGTCTGGCTTTTGGCTGCATTAGCTCACCTTTTGCATTTTTATAAGCTGCAACTTCTGCTTCATTTTGAAAAATCCCTGCAGTTTTAAAACCATAGAATTCATTGAATGAATGCCCAACTTGTGTTCTGGTTACTGGTCCCATAGACTGAAAACTAGCGTCTCCAACAATATAGTTTGTAGATGATCCTACGTAAGTGATTTCATTTTTTAAATAGGCAAAGTTTCCGTTTACACCTAAATTAAATTCTCCAAGTCTTTTCTTGTATCCTAATTCAATTTCAAAACCACTGTTGTTCATATCAGCAATATTTGCAGAAGGCGGATCAACAACTCCAACATATCCAGGAATAACAACATCTCTTAAAATTCCCGTTGTTCTCTTTTTATAGTAGTCTACAGAAAGATTAAAATCATTAAAAAGTTTTGCATCAAGACCAATTGTAGTTTGCGATGTTTCTTCCCATCCTAAATCAGCATTTGGCAGTGTAGAGTTCCCATATCCCGTTGTAATTGCACCTTCATTTCCAACAGAGTAATTGTACCCTCCAACAACTAAACCTCTATATTTGAAATCATTAATATTATCATTACCAACAACTCCATAACCTCCACGTAGTTTTAAAGAATTAACAACATTGTTTTCTTTCCAAAATCCTTCTTTAGAAATTACCCATCCTAAAGAGAATGAAGGGAAAACTCCGAATTTTTTGTTTTCACCAAAACGAGTCGATCCATCACGACGAACGATTCCTGTAAAAAGGTATTTTTCTTTAAAATCATAGTTAGCACGTAAAAACAGCGATGCCAATTTGTGCTCTACAAAATCCTCAGCTGCATTAACTCTGTCTGTTTGTGGAATATCAAAATTGAAAGAAGCATCTTTGTAGCTTGTAATTGGTAAACCAAACATAGTTACACCAATCATACCGCCAATGTTTTCAACATAAGCTCCTTGTCCAGCAAGAATGTTTACATTATGATCACCGAATTTGTTAGAATAGGTCAGGATATTTTCAAGAGTCCAAGAAAATGATTTTCTGTTTTCCTGCATGTAGTTGTTTCTATCTGCTTTCATATTTGGATTTAGGAAAAAAACCGGTGTAAAACCTTCTTTTCCCCAATAAGCCAATTTACCGCCAAGTGTAGTTCTAAATTTTAAATGGGTGGTAATATTAGCTTCTAAATAAGCATTTCCAACAAAATCATCTGACCAGTTAAATGCTCCTAATCTAGTTTGCATGAAACCTAGTGGATTGGTCATTTCTTGTTGTACTAAAGACGAAATTCCGTAAGGACGTCCGTTTGCATCTCTAACTACATTTGGATTTGCATAAAAACCTGTACCATCTACTGCTGGATCAGTAACAACAAGTGGAGTAATTGGGTCTAAGTTAATTGCAGAACTTAAAGGCCCTCCAAATTCAGTATTTGGATTATCAAGACCTTTAGTTTTTTGGTGTGTATAACCAAAAGTTTGTCCAAACGTAAAGTAATCAGAAATTTTGTGTGTCGAATTTAAACGGAAATTTTTCTTTGTATAGTTTGAAATTTCTGTTGCCACAATTCCCTCTTGATCTTGTATTCCGAAAGAAGCATAAAAAGTAGATCTTTCACCTCCACCGCTGATGCTTAATTCATGTGTATATCTAAAAGCTGAATCATTAAAAATTGCATCCTGCCAATCTGTACCTTTTCCTAAAGCTGCTGGATTTGTATATTTAATTGGACCTCCATCAGCCATTGATTTTTCATTCATAAGAGCACCATATTGCGATGCGTTAAGAAGATCTAATCGTTTAGCAGGAGTTGAAATTCCAGCAAAGCCATTATAGTTTACAGATATTTTTCCTGATTTTCCTTTTTTAGTCGTAACTAAGATAACTCCCGTAGCAGCACGAGTACCATAAATCGCCGCAGAAGCTGCATCTTTTAGAACTTCAATAGATTCAATATCACTTTGGTTAATAAAACCAATCGCATTTGCATCTACCGCAATACCATCAACAACCCATAATGGATCATTACCTCCTTCTCTAAAAGTAGTTATACCTCTAATACGAACCTTGGAAGCGGCACCTGGTTGTCCTGAAGTAGCTGCTACAGAAACTCCTGCTGCACGACCTTGCAGAGTTTGTTCGACTCTTCCGTTTGGAACTTTTTCAAGATCTGCTGCTTTTACACTGGAGATTGCTCCAGTAACAACTGATTTTTTTTGAGTTCCATATCCTACAACCACTACTTCATTCAGGGCTTGAGATTCGGGTGATAACTTAATTGTAATTTTTGTTCTGCCGTTTACAGCTTCAGTAACTGTAGTGTATCCAATAAATGTAACTGTCAAAACTCCATTTGAAGGTACTTGTAATTGAAATTTTCCATCAAAATCAGATGCGGTTGACTTAGTTGTACCTTTTAGTACAATTGTTGCACCCGGAACTGGCATTCCACTTTCGTCATTTATTATTCCACTAACTGTGACATCCTGAGCCACTGCTATAACCGAGAATAACAAAGACGAAACACAAAAAATAAGTAATTTTGTTAATTTCATTTTTCTAAAAATTTTGGTTAATTAATTAGTAATTTGATGCAATAATAATGTTAATATTTTACTATCGATAACTAATATTCCTTACAAAAACACATCAAATTAAAAAAAAGCACATTACAAAAACACATCAAATTTTATATAATAAATTCATTTTCAATAAATTAAATTCAAAATAAATGATGTTATCAAAATGTTAATTATAAAAATAAACACTACACTATTATAAGATTGCTTATTTTTATTAAAAAAACACTACCCTACATCGTGATAGTACCCAAAAAACAAATATAAAACACTACAAATAAACACTTTAACACATCCCTTCCTTTACAAACCCAAAAAACAACCAAATTGACGAAACCATACATTTATATCATTTTTTTTACATTATTCACAATCTCCATTTTTTCGCAGGTGAAAAATATTGGCCTTCCAGATGTCAGAAATTACAAACGAAACGAATACAAAGGAGGCACCCAAAACTGGAATATTGATCAAGACAAAAACGGAAATTTATATTTTGCTAATAATAATGGCTTGCTGCAATTTGACGGAGCGACATGGCGAAAATATCCTTTACCTAATTTAACTTCCGTTAGATGTTTAAAAATTGACAAATCAGGAAAAATCTTTGTGGGAGGCTATAATGAGTTTGGTTATTTTAAACCAGATCATAATGGGCGGCTTAAATACACTTCATTGGCTAAAAAAGTGGATAAGAACAAAATTAAAATCATTGATTTTGTCTGGAAAATTCATTCTATTGGCAATCAAACTATTTTTCAATCTTTTGCAAGAGCCTATATTTTCAAAGACAATAAGTTAACTATATTAAATGCTCCAAAAAGATTTCAGTTCTCATTTGTTGTTAACGGAAAACTTTATTTTCAAGATGTCGAAAAAGGAATTCTAGAATATCGAAACGGAGGTCTTTATGTTTTGCCAAATACTACAAGCTTAAATGATACTGAGATTTGGGCTATGCATTCTATTTCAAAAGATAAAATACTGATTGTTACACTCGAGAAAGGATTATTCCTTTACGAAAACAACAATATTCTCCCTTGGAACACTGAAGCAAACAGCTTTGTTAAAAAAAACAATTCATTAGGTGCTGTACTTATCAACAACAAATTTATTGTACTGAATACGGTATTAGACGGAATTATTATCTGCGATTTTAATGGCAAAATAATCCAACATATTAATAGAAAAAAGGGATTACAAAACAATACGGTTTTAACTTCATTTATAGACAATAAAAGCAATCTTTGGCTGGGACTGGATAACGGAATTGCTTTTGTTAATGAGACTTCTCCTTTTACCTATTTCGGATTTAGTTATGACATTAGTACGGTATATGCTTCTGTTATTTTTCAGGGGAATTTATATGTAGCGACCAATCAAGGTGTTTTTTATCACGCTTGGAACAACAGCTTTAAGGAAGATGTTTTTAAATTGGTTGAAGGAACCACTGCTCAATCTTGGAATGTTCAGGTAATTGACAATGAATTAATATGTGCAAACAATAGGGGCGCACTTGTTATTAAAGGTGATAAAGTAACTCGTATAATTGATTCTAGAGGTTATTTTGGTTTTAAAAAAATACCTAGTCACCCTGGATTCTTTATTGGCTCCAATTATGATGGTTTTGCCATTTTTCAAAAAACAGCGAGCGGATTAATATTCAAAAATCAAGTTTCTGGATTTGACAAATCATCAAATAGTTTTGAACTTGATCAATTGTATTTCTGGCTTAAAAAAGACGAATCTATTTATAGAATGGCTTTAAGTGAAGACTTAACAAAATTCGCCAGCATTAAAAAAATTGATCAATTAACTCCTAGGTTTAAAAACATTGGAAGTCTTCAAAAAATTGGAGGAAAAATTTATTTTCAAACTAATAATCATTTTTATAAATACTCAAGCGAACAAGACTTATTTTATGAAGATAAAAACATAACAGCACTCTTTAAAAATATTCCTGTGATAAATGCTTTAAGCGAAGATTCTCAGTCAAATTTATGGTATACATTTGATGAGTCGCTTGGGGTTTTAATGAAAGACCGTAATCATTACAAAAACAGTATTGTTCCTTTTTCAAACTTAACTGGCAATTTAGTGAGCAACCATTTATCAGTAAATACGATCGACTCTAAAAATATTTTTATTGGATTAACAGATGGATTGGCTCATTATGACTTCAGCCTGCAAAGTGCTCACAATACTAAACCTAAAGCTTTCATCCGAAGTTTTTCATTTCCGGGTGATACTATTGTAATTGGAAACAATCAAACTAGAATCGAAAATATTCGTATACCTTACGTTTCAAATAATGTGCGTTTTACCTTTTCATCGCCTACTTACGAGAATCTCGAAAACGTTCAATTTTCGTATCAATTAGAACCTTTTGATGACAAATGGAGCAATTGGTCTGTGATATCATTTAAAGAGTATACAAACTTACGAGAAGGAGATTACACAATGAGGGTTAAGGTTCGAAACAGTTACGGAATTCAATCTGATCCATCGGCTGTTACTTTTACCATTTCTCCTCCTTGGTACAGGCATTTTCTAGCTTTTATGCTGTATTTTATAGTCCTAATTATAGCGATTTATTTTATTTCGGATAGAATTAAAATGAAAATAAGAAAAAACAAGTATTATGAAACTATCGAACAGCGACGTCTTTATCTTGAAAAAGAATCAAGGATCAGACAAGAGCAATATGACTTGGAAAAAGAAATCGAGAAGTTAAAAAATGACAAACTGCAAATTAAAATTCTGGCAAAAGATAAAGAACTAGTTAACAACTCTTTGCAGGTGGTAAAGAAAAACAAAATTCTTAACGGAATCATTCATAAATTAAAAGAAATAGATGTGGAAGCTTTGGATGATTCTACTAAATTTCAAGTCAGCAAACTTAATAAGAGCATTGTAAAAGAAGTAAACACGGATAAAAGCTGGAAGGATTTAGAAAAACACATTAAGAATGTTCATTTTGAGTTTTTAAAGCGTCTAAAGGAAAAATACCCCACAATTTCGCCTCGAGAGCTGGATTTATCAACCTATTTATTAATGAATATGTCTACAAAAGAAATAGCAGAAATTATGAATATTTCGACTGGAGGTGTAGAATTAGCCCGATACCGTTTAAGAAAAAAACTGGGACTGAATAAAAAAGAAAACCTAATAGGTTTTTTAATGAGTATTTAAATTGAAAAAGCCATTCGAAATAACGAATGGCTTTTTATTATGAGATATATTCTAATGTGCGTTCAAGAGCCATTCCTCTTGAGCCTTTTATTAGAATCGTATTATTATTGAATTGAATTGTTTTTAGATAATCTGCAAACGAATCAAATGATTCGAAAAATTTGATTGTGTCACTCAAAATTTTATGTTCGTAAAATGATTTTCCAATCAAATAACTTAAACATTCGTTTTCTCCTGTCAAAGAATCTACTATTATTTTATGTTCTTTTTGACTTTCATCGCCAAGCTCAAACATATCGCCAAGAATCATTATTTTACCTTTGTTTTCTAATTGTACAAAGTTTGCAATCGCCACTGCCATACTGCTTGGATTTGCATTGTAGGCATCTAAAATAATCTCATTTGAACCTTTTTTCAACAACTGCGATCTGTTGTTCTCAGGAATATAATTCTCAATAGCTTCTTTCACTGCCTTGTCATCAACCTCAAAATATTTACCAATAGTTACAGCTGCATTTATATTATTTGCATTGTAAAGACCTATTAAATGAGACTCAACAACAAAATGTTCATAAGTAACAATCACAAAAGGATTCGCCGTAATATTTTTAATCTTCAAATCTGCATTCTCTTTATTCACTCCAAAAGTGAATGCTTTTATTCCTTGTGATTTTTCGATTTGAATAGGATCTTCAAGATTTACAAAAACAAGTTTGTCATTTTTTGCCAAATATTGATACATCTCGCTTTTTCCTTGTATAACTCCTTCGACGCCGCCAAAACCTTCTAAATGCGCTTTACCAAAATTTGTAATATAACCATAATCTGGCTGCGCGATCTCACATAAAAACTCAATTTCTTTTTTATGATTGGCTCCCATTTCAATAATTCCAATTTCAGTTTCTCTTGTAAAAGACAAAAGTGTCAGCGGAACTCCAATATGATTATTTAAATTACCAATTGTTGCTTTTGTTTTGAACTTTTTAGACAATACAACATTTATCAGCTCTTTTGTAGTGGTTTTTCCATTACTTCCAGTAAGAGCTATAATTGGCAATTTTAAATAGGTTCTATGATATTTTGCAAGTTCCTGCAATGTTTCTAAGCTGTTTTTTACAAGGATAGTCCGCTCATCTATCAAATAAGATTCGTTGTCAATAATAACAAATAACGCTCCTAAATCGAGTGCTTTTTGAGTAAAAGTATTGGCATCAAAATTCTCTCCTTTAATGGCAAAAAACATTGATTCTTTTTCAATTTTCCTTGTATCAATTGAAACTGATTTACATTGTAAAAACAAATTATGAATGTCCTGAATATTCATTTAATTTTTTATTTAATAGACCATAAAAATAGAAAAAAAACAATAAAAAAAATCCAAATTCCATACTGAAATATTCAGCTTTTGGAATTTGGAATTTTTTATGTTGAAATTTCTAAAACTTAGTTTCTAGGTGATTTTTTTCTTTCTGATTTTGCACCTACTCTTGACATAGCACATCTAAATCCGATGTAATCTGTTGCCATATCTTGAGGGAAATATCTTCTTTGAGCTGGATCTAACCAATATGCTCTATCTCTCCAAGAACCTCCTTTGTAAACTCTAACTTTATCATCAATTAAAGTCGTACGTTTACTAGAGTTATCATATTTTCTAATCATTTTACCTAAACTGTCCGTTGTTACGTTATGTTTAGGAGAATTATACATTGCTTGATCAGCTTTTGATCCTGATTCAGAATCTCCAAAGTCAAAATATCTTGAAGATTGTTTATCACCATCTCTGTAATTGATATTATTACTTGTACTGAAGTTTTGTCTTAAATATGTTTCTTGCTCGTCAACTGGAACCTGAGCGATTTCTCCTGGAAGATTTCTTGCAATTACTTTTCCATTACTTAATGTATCATATTTAATAGTAGCAGTTGTAACGATTTCAACTTTACCATCTTTTCCAATTTTATTTTTAGCATATTGATTTCCTCTATAGTAGTTAAAATCATTTGCTTCATTATCGATAATTGGTCTGTAAACATCGGCAACCCATTCTGCAACGTTTCCTGCCATATCATATAAACCGAAATCGTTTGGAGCATAACTTTTTACAGAGTTTGTAATATCTGCACCGTCATCAGACCAACCTGCAATTCCACCGTAATCACCGTTTCCTTGTTTAAAGTTAGCTAACTGATCACCTCTATTTTTACGTTTCGCTGAACGAGTGTAATCACCAGACCAAGGATATTTCTTTTGTCCTTTGTAAATGTTATATTCTCTTTGTCCAACATCTGCAGCTGCAGCATATTCCCACTCAGCTTCAGTAGGAAGTCTGTACTCTGGTAAAATGATTCCAGAAGAACGTTGTGCGTATACATTTTTCTCTTCAGGAACTACGCCGTCTTTTCCAGCTTTTGGTCGCTTTCCGTTTGGATTTTTCTTGATAACAATTTCTTCGCTTCCACCACGTGAAGTACTAGGAGACATTAAATATCCTTCTGTATTAAATGCATTTTCAGCAGTAACATCACTAGTTTTAGCTCCTTTTTGAAGGTAACCATTTTTCTCTAAAACAGCTTCGTTTACACGGTCAGTTCTCCATTTACTAAATTCAACAGCTTGAATCCAGTTTACACCAACTACTGGGTAGTTTGCATAAGATGGGTGTCTTAAATAGTTATTTGTCATCGTTTCGTTATACCCCAAACGATTTCTCCATACTAAAGTATCAGGTGAAGCTCCTTCGTAAATATTCTTGTAATTTTCTTCTGTTGGAGGGAAAACTTTTTTCAACCACTCAAGGTACTCTAAGTACATACCATTTGTAACTTCAGTTTCATCCATATAGAAAGACTGAACGTGTTGCTGAGTAGGTGTGTTATTCCAATCGTGCATAACATCATCTTGTACTTTACCCATAGTAAATGTACCTCCTTCAACAAAAACTAAACCAGGTCCTGCCTGTTGTTTTTTTCCTGCATTTCTAGCAGCAGTTCCATTCTGACTATCTACATCCCAGCCAGTTGCTCTCGAAGCGTGAGTGGAACTCGATTTTTTGCTACAACTAGCCGTGCCCAACATCAATACCATTGACATCATTAATTGCAAGACTACAATTTTGTTTACTTTCATACTCATTCTTAGGTGATAAATTTAGGTGCTGCAATATAATAATTAACATTTAATTAGCAACATCCGTTCTAATAATTTTATTTAGCTGTTTTTTACCAGAAAATAACCTATAGTTACGAACGCAAAAATATACTTTTTATTATTTACTGTAACATGAAATACTATATTTTTACCTACTAATTTTATTTTAATTAAATTTTGCTTTTTCAGATAATGAAACAGTTTCTAATAGTATACTTCCTGTTGCTTCCAATTCTCTCATTCTCTCAGTTAAACGGGAGCTTGACACTTGATTGGCAAACCAAAAAGGAGATGAATTACGGCGACTTTAAAACCATAATTCCTTACTTTTCAGGAAATACTTTTCGTTACGACATTACTAAAAAAACTTAACACTCCTGCTCAACCTAAATCAGTCAAACATTTCAAATAATTCTTCTGTACAAATTACAAATACCATTTACCAACCAATTTCAAGAACCGATTTAGGCGACTTAAACCCTGAAAACATCCCAGATAAACTTAACGAATCGTTAAAAAGCACAAGTGCTAGAGACACAAAACAAAACTTTCTGTTTCTATACCCTATTATAAAGGAAGGAAATAATTTCAAACGTCTGCGATCATTTTCTTATTTCATCACAAATACTGCTTCAAAAAACAGCAATTCAACAGCTTTTCAAAAATCAAATTCCATCACAAATTCCGTATTAGCTTCGGGCGATTGGTATCATTTTTATGTTGAAAAATCAGGAGTCTACAAAATTTCAAAATCTTTTTTGCAAAGCTTAGGTTTTGATGTCGGAAAAGAAGATCCAAAAAGAATAAAAATTTATGGTAATGGCGGACAAATGCTCCCTTTATCAAACAACATTTATTACCCCGAAGATCTAACCGAAAATGCAATCCAAGTTATTGGAGAAAATGACGGTATTTTCAACAATGAAGATTACATTCTTTTCTATGCAGAAGGCACTGAGAACTGGAGTACTGAAAGCCAAACAAATTTAAATTTATACGATACAAAATCATACTATTATATCACCAGTTCCGGAGGAGAAGGCAAAAGAATTCCAAATGCAAGTCAACCATCAGGAATCAGCACTTTAGAACTCAACACGTTTGATGACTATCAGTTTCATGAAGCAGACCAAACTAATCTTGTTCATTTAGGAAGGCAATGGCTAGGAGAAGCATTTGACATCAATCAGGAACAAGAGTTTTCTTTTAACTTTCCAAACATTGACACATCATCGCCAGTAAAAATTGAACTAAATGCAGCCTCGGCAGCCTTTACCCCTACTTCCTTTACTATTTCTTCAAATGGTCAAAACATTGGAACTATAAACTTCAACAGCCTTTCTACAAGTTCCGAAATCAAGTATCTAACACAAAAGCTACCTGCAAACACAACATTTCCTGGTACAGAAAACATAAAAATAAAACTCACCTATAATAACAATGGTGTACCGGGCTCAAAAGGCTTTCTTGACTACATCAATTTAACTGCAAAAAGAAAACTTCTTGGCACAAACAAACAATTCAAGTTTCAATATAACGCTGCCGGATCAACAACCGGAATTGTAAATTATACTATTGGAAACGCTTCGACAATTTCTCAAATTTGGGATATTACAGACCTATATAATATATCGAAATTTGAAAACCCAAATCAAGCTGTTTTCAGCTTCAAAGCAAACCTTGGAGAAGTTAGAAAATATATTGCACTTGATGCTGCAGATTACTACACTCCTTTAAAAGAAAATCAGTCTAAAATTGCAAATCAAAACTTAAAAGGAACACTTTTTAAAAACAATCAAAATGGCTTCCAAGATATTGATTACGTAATTATAACCCCAAAATCATTAACCTCACAAGCAGAAAAATTAGCCGTTTTTCATCGCACTAATTCAAACCTAAATGTAAAAGTTATTGCGCTTGAAAATATCTATCAGGAATTTTCATCAGGCAAACAAGACATTGCAGCGATTAGAAACTGCATTAAATACATCTACGACAACGCATCATCTCCCGAAAAAAGAATAAAATACGTAAACCTATTTGGTGATGCTTCTTATGATTACAAAAACAGAATTCCAAACAACACCAATATTGTACCTATTTATCAATCTCCAATAAGTAATACAACTGGCGAAGCATCATTTGCCTCTGATGATTTTTATGGCTTAATGGATTCCAACGAAGGAATTGTTGGCTATCCTTTTGGAGGAATTGACATTGCCATTGGTCGAATGTTAGTCTCAGACAATGTTCAAGCACAAGAAATGGTCAACAAGGTACTTGAATATCACAACACAAAATCTTACGGAAACTGGAGAAACAACTTCGTTTTAATAAGCGATGATTCCGACCAAAGTTCTGATGCTTCTTTACAAACTCGCCAAAACAATTTAGCAGATGTAATTGCTGCAGAAAAACCTTTTTTCAATATCGACAAAATCATTTTAGATTCTTATACACAAGAAGCTTCTGCCGGCGGATCGCGCTATCCAAAAGCTAGAACTGATTTTTTTAATGCTTTCGAAAAAGGAGCTTTAGTTTTTAATTATTTAGGGCACGGAGGAGAAGACGGCTTAGCAAGTGAACGAATCTGGGAAAAGTCCGACGGACAAAACCTAAACAATCAATACAAATACCCGCTTTTTATTACAATAACCTGTGAGTTTTCAAGATTTGACGACCCAACAAGACCAACCGCTGGCGAGTATACTTTTTGGAACCCAAAAGGCGGAGCCATCTCAATGCTCACAACCACTCGAGCGATAGGTCAGTTTAATGCCGAAAATTTCAACGACAATTTAAGCAAAAACCTTCTTTCCTATGACTCCAATCAGTACAACAGCATTGCTGAATCACTGCGAATTTCGAAAAACGAAAACCCAAGCGCCTCTAGCAATGTTATCGTATACATAGGCGATCCTGCATTAATGCTCGCTATCCCAAAACCTAAAATTAATTTAACCAAAGTAAATGATATTGCGATTTCACAGCCAATTCCTGATTTTAAATCATTATCAAAAATCAAAATCACAGGTGAAGTAACAGACGAAAACAATATTATTTTAAGCAATTACAATGGAGAACTTTCAACTGCCATTTTTGACAAAATGATTACAGCTTCAACATTAAACAATGACGGATACAGCCCTGCAATTTCATTCAAAACTCTAGGAGAAACCATTTTTAGAGGAAATGCATCTGTAACTAACGGTCAATTTGAATTTAGTTTTGTTGTACCAAGAGACATTAGAATACCTGTTGACTATGGTCGAATTAGTTTTTATTCAAAGAAAAATCAAGCACTCGAAAACCAAACCGGCAGTACATCTATCATTAAAATTGGCGGTATAAACGAAAATGCACCACAAGACAATATAAGTCCAAAAGTTAAGTTATATATGAACGATGAGACTTTTGTATCTGGCGGAATTACAAACGATTCACCCTTTCTTTTAGCGTTCCTAGAAGACGAAAACGGCATCAACACTGCCGGCGGAATTGGTCACGATATAATTGCCATTTTGGATGGAGATGTAAGCAATCAATATATTTTGAATGACTACTACCAAACAAAATTAGACGACTATACAAACGGAAATCTACGTTTTCCTTTGCGAAATTTAGCTCCAGGTCTGCACACAATTAGTTTCACCGCCTGGGATGTTTACAACAATCCTGTAACAAGCGAAATACAGTTTATAGTTGTTGGCGACGATGCATTAACATTAACACACGTTCTTAATTATCCTAATCCATTTTCAACTTATACTCAATTCTGGTTTTCTCACAACAGACCTTATGAGCCGTTGGATGTTCAGGTTCAGGTAATGACAATAACAGGAAAAGTAGTTTGGACAAAAAACCAAATTATTACTACAGAAGGCTTTTTATCTAGGGAAATATCATGGGATGGCAAAGATGATTTTGGCGATCGAATTGGAAAAGGAGTTTACATTTATAAACTTACTGTTCGATCTAATTTAACAAATAAAAAAGCAGAAAAATACGAAAAACTTGTAATTCTATAATAATATATATATTTGTAACATAAATACCTTTATCCCCACAAATGAAAAAAATATCGTTTTTATTAATTTCTTTATTAATTATTTCATTCGCAAAAGCCCAAAATATTGAACGTCCCATTACAACAGGAGTACCCTTTTTATTAGTCGCTGCAGACGCGAGAGCTGCCGGTCTTGCCGATCAAGGTGTTGCTACTTCTTCAGATGTTTTTTCTCAACAATGGAATCCCGCTAAATATGCTTTTTCAGAAGATGCACAAGGTTTATCAATCAGCTACACACCTTATTTAACAGATCTAGCCAATGACATTTCACTTGGACAATTAACTTATTACAACAAAATAAACGAACGAAGTGCTTTTGCAGGAAGCCTTAGATATTTTGGTTTTGGAGGAATTGAACTAAGAGAAACTGGAGATCCAAGTGAACCTACCAGAGAAGTAAGCCCAAATGAACTTGCATTTGACGGTTCTTACTCATTAAAATTAAGCGAAAAATTCTCGATGGCTGTTGCGGCACGTTTTATTAGCTCAAACCTAAAAATTCCGTCTGGAGAAGTCGATGCTTCTGCCGCTAGATCATTTGCTGTAGACGTAGCTGGTTTTTATCAATCAGAAGAAATTGCATACCGTGATTTTAACGGAAGATGGAGAGCAGGTTTCAATGTTCAAAATTTAGGTCAAAAAATAAGCTATGACAACGACGATTTAAGCTCAAACTTTTTACCTGCAAATTTAAGAGTCGGTGGTGGATTTGATTTTATTTTTGATGATTATAACAAATTAGCAGTTTCTGTAGAGTTGACAAAACTTTTAGTCCCTACACCTCCTGGACTAGGAACACCTGTGGACACAAATGGCGACGGCGATTTTACAGATCCTGAAGATATCTCACAAGAAGAAGCAAATTCTATAAACTATAAAAACTACAAAGATACAGGCTGGGTATCAGGAATATTCAAATCATTTGGAGATGCACCGGGAGGCTTCAGTGAAGAGATAAAAGAAATAACCTACAGCGTTGCTGCAGAATATATGTATCAAGATGCCTTTGCTATGCGTTTAGGTTATTACCACGAAAGCCCAATGAAAGGAGCAAAACAGTTCTTTTCTTTAGGAGCCGGATTTAAATACAACATCATGAAAGTTGACGTGTCTTATTTATTCTCATCATCAAATGTTAAAAATCCTTTAGAAAATACACTTCGCTTTTCTTTAACCTTTAACTTTGGAGACAAATACGAAGTATATTAAAAAGATCAAATAAAAAACAATCACAAATCCAAATTTCTAAAAACTTAGAAATTTGGATTTTTTTTCCCATAAAAAGAAATGAAAGAAATAAGCATTACATCATCATTTACAGTTTATGAATCTATAAAAGAAGTTTCAGAAGAAATTCAGGATTTAATGACACAGGCCGTAGAAATTCGTAAAAAAGCATATGCTCCCTATTCTCAATTTAGAGTTGGAGCCGCTTTACTTTTAGACAATGGAAAAATAGTTTTAGGCTCAAATCAAGAAAATGCTGCCTATCCATCAGGATTATGTGCCGAAAGAGTTGCTATTTTTCACGCAGGAAGTATATATCCAGAAGCCAAAATTTTAAAAATAGCTATTACAGCAGCTTCAGACACCAATCAAACCAAAGCACCGATTCCGCCTTGTGGATCATGCCGTCAGTCAATTGCAGAATACGAAATCAAACAAGATACCCCTATTGAAATCTATTTTATGGGCGAAATTGGCGAAGTTTATAAATCAGCATCCCTAAAAAATTTACTCCCTTTTATGTTTGATAAAAAGTTCTT
Source organism: Flavobacterium sp. YO64 (assembly GCF_004119505.1). Classification (NCBI taxonomy): domain Bacteria; kingdom Pseudomonadati; phylum Bacteroidota; class Flavobacteriia; order Flavobacteriales; family Flavobacteriaceae; genus Flavobacterium; species Flavobacterium sp. YO64. Next base: position 112,590 of record NZ_NRQV01000004.1, read on the forward strand.
GTAAAAAAAAGCCAAAAAGTGCCTTTTAAATTTTACTTCTTAATAGGAATGTCTTATTTTTGCATCCCGACCTTTCGGGCGCAAATTTGTGGGAGGAAACTATTTTGCGTTATAGGCAACAATTGATAACACAAACAAACTTTAGCAAAAGAAAGAATTCAGATGAAAGAAGTTACAAAAGAAGTATATTTAAAGTGGTACGAAGACATGCTGCTTTGGAGAAAGTTTGAAGACAAACTTGCAGCATTATACATTCAACAAAAAGTTAGAGGTTTTTTACACCTATATAATGGTCAAGAAGCTGTATTAGCAGGTGCATTGCACGCTATGGACTTGACTAAAGACAAAATGATTACTGCATACAGAAACCACGTTCAGCCAATTGGTATGGGAGTTGATCCTAGAAACGTAATGGCAGAACTTTTAGGAAAAGCAACAGGTACCTCTAAAGGCATGGGAGGTTCTATGCACATTTTCTCTAAAGAGCACCGTTTTTACGGAGGGCACGGAATCGTAGGTGGACAAATTCCTGTGGGAGCTGGTTTAGCTTTCGCTGATAAATATTTCAACACTGGCGGTGTTACCATGACTTATTTTGGTGACGGAGCTGCTAGACAAGGTTCATTACACGAAGCTTTCAACATGGCTATGCTATGGAAATTACCAGTTGTATTTATCGTTGAAAACAACGGTTATGCAATGGGAACTTCTGTTGAAAGAACTGCAAACCATACTGACATCTGGAAACTTGGTTTAGGTTACGAAATGCCATGCGGACCTGTTGACGGAATGAATCCTGTAAAAGTTGCTGAAGCAATGACTGAAGCAATTGACAGAGCTCGTCGTGGAGACGGACCAACTTTCCTTGAAATGAAAACGTACCGTTACAGAGGACACTCTATGTCTGATGCACAATTATACCGTTCTAAAGAAGAGGTTGAAGAGTACAAAAAAATCGACCCAATTACACAAGTTCTTGATGTAATCTTGGATCAAAAATATGCTACCGAAGAAGAAATTGAAGTAATTGACCAAAGAGTTAAAGACTTGGTTGAAGAATGTCAGAAATTTGCTGAAGAATCTCCATATCCAGATTTACAACAATTATACGACGTAGTATACGCACAAGAAGACTATCCATTTACACCTCATAAACTATAACATCATGGCGATTAAAGTAACTATGCCTCGTTTGAGCGATACTATGACGGAAGGAACGGTAGCAACTTGGCTTAAAAAAGTAGGCGACAAAATCAGCGAAGGAGATATTCTTGCTGAAATTGAAACAGACAAAGCAACAATGGAGTTCGAATCTTTTAACGAAGGAACTCTTTTACATATTGGAATTCAAGCTGGAGAAACTGCTCCTGTTGATTCATTATTAGCAATCATTGGTAACGAAGGAGAAGATATTTCTGCTCTTTTAGCTGGTGGTGACGCTCCTGCTGCCGAAGCTCCTAAAGCGGATGCTCCTGCTGCTGAAGCAAAAACTGAAACTGCTCCTGCAAAAGCTGCAACTGAATTACCAAAAGGTGTTATTGTTGTAACTATGCCTCGTTTGAGCGACACTATGACCGAAGGTACAGTAGCAACTTGGTTGAAAAAAGTTGGCGACACTGTAGCTGAAGGTGATATTTTAGCAGAAATTGAAACAGACAAAGCTACTATGGAGTTTGAGTCTTTCAATGCTGGAACATTATTATACATCGGAATTCAAGAAGGAAACACTGCTCCTGTTGACAGCTTACTAGCGATCATTGGACCTGCTGGAACTGATATTTCTGGAATTGCCGACAATTATACTGCTGGAGGCGCTACAACTGCAAGTGCTCCTGCTGCAGAAGAAACAAAAGCTGCTCCTGCTGCTGCTCAAGCAACTGAAACTGTTGCTGAAACTTCAAACGGAGGAAGAATTTTAGCTTCACCTTTAGCTAAGAAAATTGCTTCTGACAAAGGAATTCAATTAAGCCAAGTTAAAGGATCTGGAGAAAATGGACGTATCGTAAAAAGCGATATCGAAAACTTCACTCCATCTACACAAGCACAACCTGCTGCTTCAGCACCAGCTGCTAAACAAGAAGCATCTGCTCCTGCCGCACCAAAAGTATTTGTACCTGCTGGTGAAGTTTACACAGAAGAGATTAAAAACTCTCAAATGCGTAAAATTATTGCAAAACGTCTTGCAGAATCTTTATTTACAGCTCCTCACTATAACTTAGTGATCGAAGTAAGCATGGACGAAGCAATGGGCGCAAGAGCTACAATCAATACTGTTCCTGATACAAAAGTATCTTTCAACGATATGGTAATTAAAGCTTGTGCTTTAGCATTGAAAAAACACCCAAAAATCAACTCTCAGTGGAAAGAAGATGCAATCATCATCAACCACCACGTAAATATTGGTGTAGCTGTAGCTGTTGAAGACGGATTAGTAGTTCCTGTATTACGATTTACTGACGCTATGAGTTTATCTCAAATTGGTGCTTCAGTAAGAGATCTTGCAGGAAGAGCTAAAAACAAAAAACTTGGACCACAAGAAATGGAAGGAAGTACTTTTACAGTATCTAACCTTGGAATGTTTGGTATTACTGAATTCAATTCAATTATCAACCAGCCAAACTCTGCTATCCTTTCTGTAGGTGCAATTGTTGAGAAACCAGTAGTTAAAAACGGTCAAATCGTAGTTGGAAATACAATGATGTTATCATTAGCTTGTGACCACAGAACAATTGACGGTGCAACTGGCGCTCAGTTCTTACAAACATTAAAACAATACATCGAAAGCCCAGTTACAATGTTGGCATAATTTCAATGTTTATCCTGAGCGAAGCCAAAGGGTCAACCTGAGCCAAGTCGAAGGTTATATTTAATAAAATCCCGTTTTGTTTATTCAAAACGGGATTTTTTGTTTAATTTTCGCCCACAAATTCAATACTTGATAAAATGAAAAAACTAATCCTTGTAACTTTATTCCTAGCAGCAATCGCCTGTCAGAAAAAGGACCAAACAGAAAAACCAGCAGTCGCTACAGACGAACACAGCTATTCTAAACCAGAACTTGCTGTAGTTAAACATCTAGATCTTGACATAAAAGTTGATTTTGACACACAGACTATTTCTGGAAAAGCATCTTGGCTAATTGACAACATCAGTAAAGGAAACGAGATTATTTTCGACGAAAACACTTTAAATATTACCAAAGTAACTTTAGGTGATGATGAAAAAGAAACAAAGTTTGAACTTGGAAAAGACACTGAATTTCACGGAAAACCACTTCATATTACAATAGAACCAAATACAACCAAAGTAAACATCTACTACAACACCACTAAAGATGCAGTAGCTTTACAATGGTTAAAACCAGAACAAACGGCTGACAAAAAGAAACCTTTTCTTTTCTCTCAAGGAGAAAGCGTTTGGTCACGTACTTGGATACCTTGTCAGGATTCACCAGGAATTCGTTTTACTTACAATGCAAAAGTTACAGTTCCTAAAGATTTACTAGCCATAATGAGCGCTGTAAATCCGCAGAAGAAAAATAATACTGGAGTTTATACTTTTAAACAAGACAAAGCAATTCCATCTTATTTAATGGCAATTGCAGTTGGAGATATTGAATTTCAATCAATCGACAACAGAACTGGCGTTTATGCAGAGCCATCAATGCTGAAAAAATCGGCTTGGGAATTTGCTGAGCTTGGAAAAATGGTCGTTGCTGCCGAAAAACTTTATGGTCCATATCGTTGGGGACGTTATGACGTTTTGGTTTTACCGCCAAGTTTCCCTTATGGCGGAATGGAAAACCCTAACTTAACATTCTTAACTCCGGGAGTTATTGCAGGAGATCGCTCATTGACAAGCTTATTAGCACATGAATTAGGACACAGCTGGAGCGGAAATTTAGTTACAAATGCAACTTGGGATGATATTTGGTTAAACGAAGGTTTCACAACCTATGTCGAACACCGAATTGGCGAAGCAATTTTTGGTCAAAAAGAATTTGAAATGCAAAACGTTATCATTCGTAAAGAATTAGTTGATAATGTAGCTGAATATGGCGATACAAATCCTGACACTAGATTAAAAGTGAGCCTTACAGGAAGAAACCCTGATGATGGAATCAGCATGATTCCTTATGTAAAAGGATATGCATTTTTGAAAGTAATTGAAAACGCTGTAGGACGCGAAAAATTTGATGTTTTTATCAAAAACTATTTTGATGCGCACGCTTTCAAATCAATCACTACAGATGATTTTATCAAATATTTTAACGAAAACCTTATTAAAGGCGACAAAGCTCTTGCTGATAAAATAAAACTGGAAGATTGGATTTTCAAACCTGGAATTCCATCAAATATAACTCCTGTAAGCTCTGCCGATTTTGACGCTATTGATAAAATCCAAAAAAGCTGGAGAGAAACCGGCGTAAAAGGTTTAAGCGAAAAAATTAAAACAACTACAGAAAAACAACATTTTATAGATCATCTTCCAACAGATATTACACCAAAAGAAATGGAAGAACTTGATAAGGAATTCAACTTTACAAAAGGTGGAAATTTCATCATCAAACGTCAATGGTTTGTTCAGGCAATTCGTCATCAGTACAAAGCTGCTAATCCCGCTATAGAGCAGTTTTTAATTGGAAGCAGCAGAACTGGATCTGTAATGATGCTTTATAAAGAAATGGTAAAATCACCAGAAGGAAAAGTTTGGGCAAACCAAATTTTCAACAAAGCAAAATCTGGTTATCATGCCACAACTATTCAAGACATTAAAGGCACTTTAAAATAGTTTTCAATTTACGTTAAAACTCAAAAATCCCAATTACAATTGTAATTGGGATTTTTTTTTCTTTAAAACTAATATTTAGTTTTTATTCTTAGCCTCAATCCATTTCGACATGTACATTGTACTTCTGTATGCATGATGCTGCAATAAATTCCCCATAAAATTATGCAGACGATGCTCATCAGAATTCATCAATAATAAATTTACCTTTATCATTAATTCATCGGCATAATTATCTTTCTGATAACATTCATTTATAATCACAATACCATTTTTTTGAGATTGTAACCAAAGATTTTCGTCTTGATAAAGTGCGATAGCTTTTTTCGTAAATTCCTGCGGATCATCCTCTATAAATCCATTCCAATTTAATACTCCGCTCATTGCTTCTGCACCAATAGTTGTAGTTACACTCGGAGTTCCGCACTGCATAGCTTCCAACAACTTTCCTTTTAAACCAGCACCAAAACGAATTGGCGCCAAAACTACTCTTGATTTTTTTACAACTTCATTAGCATCTACAGCCCTTCCCATAATAAAAAAACCATTCTTAGGCTGATGCAATTGCAATACTTTCTGTGAAGGATAAGCACCGTAAACCTCTAAAACTGCCTCTGGAAAATCCTTTTTTAACAAAGGCCAAATAGATTCTTTTAAATATTGAACTGTATTCCAATTTGGTTCATGAAGAAAATTTCCAATAAAAACAAAATTCTTTCGATCTTCAAAAGAAGGTAATCTCAACAAACTTTCTTCAGTCATTTCATCAACTAAAAATGGCAGATAGAACAACAAACTTGGACTGATTTTAAAAACATCTTTTAAAATATCCATTTCAAACTGTGAGATCATCAAAGAAAAATCACATCTTAAAATACTCGCGATTTCCCGTTTTGCGACTTCTTCAGACAACAAATCAGTAAGCTGAAAAACTCTATTTTCCTTAAATGCCTTTTGCCTTGCTGTTCTTAAGCAATGTAAATCTTCTGTATCTAATAATCGAATTGCATTAGGGCAATTTTCCGTTACGCGCCAGCCAAACTGTTCCTCAATCATAAAACGATCAAACAAAACCACATCTGGATTTAATTCAATTATAAAGTCATCAAAAGTTGAACTATTTAATTCGATACTCTTTTTTTCGACACCAAACTCAGACAAGTCAACCATATATTCGCTGTCTAAAGCTGGGCTTGCAAATGTAATTTGATATCCATTTGCAATAAAAACAGAAATCAACTGCATCATCCTCCCGCCCGCAGCAGAAGAATTTGGCTCAGGCCAGACAAATCCAATTATTAAAAGTTTTTTTATCTGATTCATCATTTTTTTTCAACTTACAAAATAATGCTTTTTTGAGCGTATTTGAACGATATTTGCTGACTTTTCGTCATAAAAAACACTAATTTTGCAAGAACTAAAAATGCAAGGAAATTATGTTGGGATTAAAATTAGCTACAGACCCGCGCTGGGTAAATATTGTGGAGTCGAATATTGAAGAAATTTTGACAGATCACGCCTGGTGCGAACAAAAAGCCGCTTCGAATGCAATAAGTATTGTTACTTATAATTCTGAATTAGAAGAATTGGTAACCGAAATGCTCATAATTGCACGCGAAGAGTTGGAACACTTACAAATGGTACATGATGTTATAAAAAAACGCGGACTTACTTTAGGACGTGAACGCAAAGACCACTATGTAAATGAGCTGTTTAAATTCATGAAAAAAGACGGAAGCAGACGTGATGCACTATGTGACCGTTTATTATTCTCAGCAATGATTGAAGCCCGAAGCTGTGAACGCTTTAAAGTTCTTTCGGAAAATATTAAAGATGAAGAATTAGCCAAATTTTATCGTGATTTAATGATTTCTGAAGCAGGACATTATACTACTTTTTTAGGATTTGCAAGAAAATACCAAGACAATATTGACATCGATAAACGATGGAAAGAATGGATTGAATATGAAGGTTCTATTATTACCAATTATGGTAAAAAAGAAACTGTACACGGATAAATAAACTCTTTTTTTGACATTATTATTTTACTAAATACCACAAATTACTATGCAAAAAAGTAAATCCAGATCGATCGTATTTAAAATTGCCAAGTATTTAGGGATAACTTTCGCCGTTATTATAGGATTGTTATTTTTAACACCTATTGTTTTTGAAGATCAAATTAAAGATCAAATCAAAAAAATTGCCAACGAAAGACTAAGCGCCGAACTCAATTATTCTGATGTTTCGGTTTCTTTTTTTCGTCATTTCCCATCTCTTACATTAACCCTAGACAATTTAAGTCTTAACGGTTCAGCTCCATACACAAACGAAAAGTTTATTACTGCCAAAGAAGTTTCTTTTGGAATAAATGTTGCCAGTTTAATTTTTAGCAAATCTGTAAAAATTGATCAGATTTACCTATCGGATTCCTTTATAAATGTAAAAGTAAACCCAAGTGGAGAAGCAAATTACAACATTTACAAATCACAGGCCGCAGCCACAGAAGATAAAGACAGCACAGAAACTGCCTTGAAATTGGAACGAATTGAAATACTAAACAGTAAGATTATTTACGACGATCAATCAACAAAGATTCACTTCGACGCTTTTGGATTTAATTACTTAGGAAAAGGAGATTTAAATAAAGCTGTTTTTGATTTATACTCAAAAGCTAAAATTGAAAAATTAAATATCGTTTACGAAAATGAACCTTATTTAATGAATAAAAAAGTCAATGCTGATCTAATTACAAAAGTCAACATTAACTCCTTATCGTTCTTCTTTCAACAGAATAACTTAAAAATAAACCAGCTTTTAATTGATTTCAAAGGGAAATTTGATTTCTTAAAAGACGGCTACAATATGGATTTTGTAATAAAATCTGACAACAGCGATTTGCACGATGTTTTCACTGCTTTTCCACCTAAATACATTACTTGGCTGTCGAAAACCGAAATAAAAGGAAACACCAATTTACTTCTAACTTTAAAAGGAGATTATATTGCATCAAAAAACATAGCTCCTGATCTAAATCTAGACTTAAAAATAGACAGCGGATTTGTGAATTACAACAAAAGTCCTTTTCCTGTTTCAAATTTAAACTTAGATGTAAAAACAAAAGTTCCGTCTTTAAACCCTGATCTTTTAACGGTTGACGCAAAGAATTTATCTCTAAACATGAATAAAGATTATTTGAAATCTAAATTCTATGTAGAAGGCATAAACACTCCTGAAATCAATGCTGATTTTAAATCTAAAATTGATCTTGAAAAGCTGACAAAAGCACTTGGAATTCCAAAAATCGAATTAAAAGGAGCTTTAACAAGTGATATAAAAGCCAATGGTAAATTTGATTTAAAAAACAAACTTCTGCCTGTTACTAACGGAACTATTGATTTGGAAAACGGATATTTAAAAACACCTTATTATCCAAATCCAATTACTAATATCACGATAAAATCTAAAATCGATAATCCAAAGGGAACTTTTGGTGACTTAAGTATTAAACTAAAACCAGCTCAATTTACTTTTGAGGGAAAACCCGTTTTTGTTGAAGCAGATTTAAGCAATTTTGATGATTTAGCTTACGACATCAAAGCAAAGGGCGAACTTGATGTGAACAAAATATATAAGGTTTTCTCGCAAAAAGGTCTTGACCTTGACGGTTTCGTAAAAGCTGACGTGGTGTTGAAAGGAAAACAAAGCGATGCCGAAAAAGGAAATTACAGCAAACTATACAACAAAGGAACACTGGAACTAAGAAACATCGGAATTACATCTGAATACCTGCCTAAAAAATTCATTATTAAAGAAGGAATTTTCAAAATCAATCAGGACAAAATGTCTTTCAACAACTTTTTGGCAGCTTATGGCCAATCTGATTTTAAAATGAATGGATATTTGCAAAATGTTTTTAACTATGTAACAACCAATACTGGTGTATTAAAAGGCAAATTTAAAGCTACTTCGCGATACATTAATGTTGATGAATTTATGTCGAACACAAGTGCAGAAACCTCTGTAACACAAAATTCATCGCCAAAAACAGAAACAAAACAAGCAGAAAATGCACAAACTGGCGTTATCATAATTCCAACAAATTTGAATTTACAGTTTAACGCTGTCGCTCAAAAAGTAAGTTTTGACAAACTTAAACTTCAAAATGCAGTTGGTAATTTAAGCATGAACAAAGGAAAATTAACAATGCAGAATACCGGCTTTAACCTAATTGGCTGTAATGTTTCTATGAATGCAAATTACCAAGCTGTGACGCCTCAAAAAGCCAATTTTGATTACGCTATAAAAGCATCAGACTTTGACATTAAAAGAGCTTATAACGAAATTGAGGTTTTTAGAAAAATGGCAAGTGCTGCTGAGAAAGCTCAAGGTATTGTGTCTTTAGATTATCAACTAAAAGGGCGTTTAAATGGTAAAATGGAACCTGTTTACCCATCACTTTCTGGAGGCGGAATTCTTTCTGTTAAAGATGTAAAAGTAAGAGGTCTAAAAATGTTCACCGCCGTTAGCAAGGAAACAAGTACAGAAGCTATTAAAAATCCTGATCTTTCTAAAGTCGACATTAAGACCACGATTAAAAACAACATTATGACTGTTGAACGCTTTAAATTTAAATTTGCCGGTTTCAGACCAAGAATTGAAGGCACAACAAGTCTAGACGGAAAACTGAATTTAAAAATGCGTTTAGGCTTGCCTCCATTTGGAATATTTGGTATTCCACTTACAGTTACCGGAACTCAAGACAATCCAAAAATAAAAGTTGGAAGAAAATCTCAAGATTTAGAAGAAACTAAAGACACGGAAGAATAGAAGGATTAAATTTCAATCTCACCAATATTAGCCTTTGTCAAAATTTTAAACTTTGACAAAGGTTTTTTTATTTATCTGAAATTTAATCCAAATCTTGTCATTTCAACCGGAGGGAGAAATCTCACCAGAAACTCCGCAATCAAAACGTCAAATCTTTCTCGATCTACCAGTGTGATTTCTCCCTCCGGTTGAAATGACAAAAAAAATGGACCAAATAAAACAAAGCCACAAAACAAAGTAAACATAAATCCTCTTACACAACTTATATGGTAAAACTTATATAAAACAAAAAACCCGATCTTTTCAGAACGGGTTTTTTATAAATAGCAATCTAATGATTATGCTTCGAATGGAAGGATAGATACATAAGATTTATTATCTTTTTTCTTTTGGAACTTAACAACTCCTGCTACTCTTGCGTGTAGTGTGTGATCTTTACTGATGTAAACATTTTCACCTGGATTGTGTTTTGAACCTCTTTGTCTAACGATGATGTTCCCAGCAATAGCAGCTTGACCACCAAAAATCTTAACGCCTAAACGTTTTGATTCTGATTCTCTACCATTCTTCGAACTACCGACACCTTTCTTGTGAGCCATGACGTATGAGTTTAAATATTGTTATTATTCTTTAGTAGCTTCTTTTTTTGCTTTTGGAGCTGCTTTTTTAGCTTTAGGAGCTTCTACTTCTTCAGTAGCTGCATCTTCTGCTACAACTGCTTTTTTAGCCGCTGCTTTTTTAGTTCCTCCTGCTGCAGTAATACCTTCAATTACAATTTGTGTAAGATATTGTCTGTGACCATTTCTCTTTTTGTATCCTTTTCTTCTTTTCTTTTTGAAAACGATAACTTTATCACCTTTTAAGTGTTGTAACACTTTAGCTTCTACTGAAGCACCTTCTATAGCTGGGGCGCCTAAAGTTACATTTCCGTTATCATCTAATAAAAGAACTTTGTCAAAAGAAACTTTTGAACCTTCTTCGTTAGCTAAACGGTGAACATAAACCTTTAAGTCTTTGCTTACTTTAAATTGTTGCCCTGCTATCTCTACGATTGCATACATACCAAATTGATTTATTGATTTTTAAGGTTGCAAATATACAACTATTAATTTACTGTGCAATTCCTAATTCTAAAAATATTTAATTTCCCCTAAAGTCTCTTTTTCAAGCACTTCTACTGCTGTTTAAAATTTAAATCAGATGTAAAACACTGTTAAATTAATCATGTATCACGTAAAATTTCAAAAAACTACACAAAAAAAACTATTTTTGATGTAACTATAATTAACTCAGGACTACCTATTATCAAGGTAAATAAAAATTATTAATCCCTATGAAAAATTCAATAATGATGTTAAGTGCTGCACTAATGCTTGGCGGAGTTGCTCATGCTCAAAAAGTAGTTTTTGAAGAATACAATTTAGACAATGGCATGCATGTAATTTTGCACAATGATCCTTCTGCTCCTGTTGTCATCACTTCTGTAATGTACCATGTCGGCTCAAAAGACGAACGCCCAGATCGTACTGGTTTTGCACATTTCTTTGAACATTTATTATTTGAAGGAACTCAAAATATCAAACGCGGAGAATGGATGAAAATCGTTACCGCAAATGGCGGTGTCAACAATGCCAATACTTCAGATGACAGAACCTATTATTACGAAGTATTCCCATCTAACAGTTTAGAACTAGGTTTATGGATGGAGTCAGAACGCTTAATGCATCCAATTATCAATAAAATTGGCGTTGAAACACAAAATGAAGTTGTTAAGGAAGAAAAAAGGATGCGTTATGACAACCAGCCGTACGGAAACATCTTACCTGAGGTTAAAAAGAACATGTTCAAAAACCATCCATACCGCTGGACTACAATTGGCTCTATGAAAGATTTAGATGCTGCGACTCTTGAAGAATTCCAAGCATTTAATAAAAAATTCTATACTCCTAATAATGCTGTTTTAGTAGTAGCCGGAGATTTTGATAAAGCCAAAACCAAAGAGTGGATTCAGAAATATTTCGGTCCAATTCCAAGAGGCGAAGAGGTAAAAAAACAAACTTTTATCGAAGAACCAATTACCAAAACAATAAAAGCGACTTACGAAGATCCAAACATTCAAATTCCAATGATTGTTGCTTCGTACAGAACGCCATCTATGAAAACGAGAGATGCTAGGGTTTTAGATTTAATTTCTTCGTATTTAAGCGACGGAAAAAGTTCTAAGCTTTACAAAAAAATAGTTGACGACAAAAAAATGGCACTTCAAATTGGAGCAGTTGGTTTTAGCCAGGAAGATTACGGAACATACATTTTATACGGTTTACCAATGGCACCGCATACAACCGCAGATGTTTTAAAAGAAATGGATGAGGAAATTGTAAAAATTCAAACTGATCTGATTTCTGAGAAAGACTACGAAAAACTACAAAACAAATTCGACAATAATTTTGTAAACGCAAATGCAACTGTTGAGGGAATTGCCGAAAATCTAGCTTCATATTACCTGCTTTATGGAGATGTAAACCTGATTAATACTGAAATTGATCTTTACCACTCTATCACAAGAGAAGAAATTAGAGAAGTTGCCAAAAAGTATTTAAACCCAAATCAGCGTTTAATTTTAGATTATATCCCTTCAACTAAAGTTCAAAATTAAGAGCCTCGAATCATGAAAAAAATACATACAGTTTTAATCCTTTTATTCCTAACTGGAATTATGCAAGCACAAGATCGTCCACAACCAAAACCAGGAAATCCGCCTGTAGTCAACATCAAAAAACCACAAACTTTTGTTTTGGCAAACGGAATGAAAGTTTTGATAGTTGAAAATCATAAATTACCTAGAGTAAGTTTCAATCTTACACTGGACAACGCACCTTTTGCCGAAGGAAATAAAAAAGGCGTTGACGAGCTTACCAGCAGTTTGATTGGCAATGGAACCAAAAAAACTACAAAAGAAAGTTTTAATGAAGAAATAGATTTTTATGGCGCCAACATTAATTTCTCTTCATCAGGAGCTTATGCCAGTTCACTTTCTAAATATTCAGGAAGAGTTCTTGAACTTTTAGCAGAAGGAGCTTTACAACCTAATTTTACTCAAGTCGAATTTGATAAAGAAAAAGCAAAGCTACTAGAAGGTCTTAAAGCTGACGAGAAAAGTGTTCCTGCAATTGCTAATCGTGTAGTTGACGTTTTGGCTTTTGGAAAAAACCACCCTTCTGGAGAATATTTATCTGAACAAACGGTAAAAAACGTAACACTTGCTGATGTTCAAACCAATTACAACACTTATTTTGTTCCAGAAAATGCCTATTTGGTAATTATTGGAGATATTAAATTTAAAGAAACAAAAGCGGCAGTCGAAAAACTTTTTAACGGTTGGAAAAAACAAGCTGCTCCAAAAAACACATATCCAAATCCAGAGAATGTTTCTAAACTTCAAATTGATTTTGTAGACGTTCCAAATGCGGTTCAATCTGAAATTTCATTGGTAAATACCGTAAATTTAAGAATGAGCGATCCTGATTTTTTCCCTGCTGCAATTGCAAATCAAATTCTAGGAGGTGATTTCAACAGTTATTTAAATATGAATTTACGTGAGAAGCACGCTTGGACATACGGAGCGAGCTCAAGTATTGGAAGCGGAAAATATGTAACTAAATTCAAAGCTTCATCTGCAGTTAGAAACACCGTTACAGACAGCGCAGTTGTTCAATTTATAAAAGAAATAAAAAGAATCAGAACTGAAAAGGTTTCTGAAGACGTTCTTAAAAATGTAAAAGCTGGATACATTGGCCGTTTTGTAATGCAGGTCGAAAAACCACAAGCTGTAGCACGTTATGCTCTAAACATCGAAACAGAAAAGCTTCCTGCTGATTTCTACGAAAAATACATCCAAACGATTAACAATGTCACAGCAGATGATATTTACCGTGTAGCGAATAAATATTTCTTACTGGACAATATGAGAATTGTAATCGCCGGAAAAGGTTCTGATGTAATTACAGGCTTGGAAAAACTTCAAATTCCGATTTACTATTTTGATAAATACGGGAATCCCGTTGAGAAACCAGCAACGAAAAAAGAGGTTCCAACTGGAATCACTGCTAAAACTGTTTTCGAAAATTACATTAAAGCAATTGGCGGAGAAAAAGCAGTAACAGCTGTAAAAACTCTTTACATGAACGGAACTACAACAATTCCGCAAGCTCCTTCACCACTTACTTTTACATCAAAATTAGATTCGAAAGGAAAAATGATGGTATCTCTTGCAATGGGGCCAATGAATTTAATGAAACAAGTTGTAAACGACAAAGGCGCATATATCGAACAACAAGGAAAACGTAAAAACCTTGAAGGAAATGATCTTGCTGAAATGAAAGCCAATGCAGCTCCTTTTGAAGAATTACAACTGATTAAAAGAGCAGATTTAAAAGTTGAAGGTATTGAACCAATTAACGGAAGCGATGCTTATGCAATCAAAGATGGTAAAACGACATACTTCTATGATGTGAAATCAGGATTAAAAACTGCGGAAGCTAAAACCCGTGAACAAGACGGAAAATCGAATACACAAATAACAAACTTTAACGACTACAAAGAGGTAAAAGGTGTAAAAGTACCTTTTAACTTAATACAAAATGTAGGTTTTGAATTAGACATCAAAATGTCGGACATCAAGATCAACGAAGGTGTTTCTGATGCAGACTTTCTTTAGAAAGGTTCTGAGGAACTAAGTTACTAAGGTTCTGAGATTTTAAGGGCTTTGTCAAAGTTTAAAACTTTGACGAAGCTTTTTTATTTCTCGTTTTGTCACCCTGAGCGAAGTTGAAGGGCGCAAAGGGCTTCGACTTCGCTCAGCCTGACAATCGATATCATCTCACATCTACAGCTAAAAACCTACTTCTTAGCCGATAAATAAACACCAATCAAAATAATAAATGCTCCAAAAAACTGAACTGGAGTCAACATTTCGTTATCTAATAATCCCCAGAAAAAAGCAACTATGGGAATTAGATACGTTACTGATGTTGCAAATACTGGTGATGACATTTGAATTAATTTAAAAAACAAAACATTTGCTATTCCCGTTCCTAAAACCCCTAAAATCATCACAAATAATATTGACTGCTGCGTGATGTCAATATTTATCTTTTCAGAAATATCTGTCGTACTTAAAATAATTAACGCCGGTAAAAGCAAAACCGTAAAATTTCCAGTTGTGATGCTCACCGAATTTAGATCTGACAGATATTTTTTGATTAAATTGACATTTATCGCATAACAAATAGTTGCAATCACTACTAAAATAACATAATAGTAATTTTGTCCTGGGTTCGATGAAGCTCCGCTTAAAACTAATAATAAACATCCGATTAATCCAACAAAAACACCCAGAATCTGACGTTTTTGAAATTGGATTCCGAAAATAATAATTCCCAAAACCAATGTATTTAAAGGCGTCAAAGAATTTAAAATCGCTACTATAGAACTATCAACTTCAGTTTCGGCAATTGCAAAAAGATACGCTGGAGTAAAAGTTCCAAAAAACGCAGTTATGGCAACAAATTTCCACTGGTGGCGCGAAATTTTTTTTAAACTCTTGAACCCGATAATTAACAAAAACAAGGCCGCAAAAATTATTCGGAATGAACCTACCTGAACTGCTGTTAAGCCAACCAAACCTCTTTTAATTAAGATAAAAGAACTTCCCCAGATCAACGAAAGCACCAGTAAATAACCCCACTTCAACTGTTTTGCATCCATAAATAGTATTTTACTGCAAATTTGTAATTATTTTACGAACTAACCTCTTGGTTTTTATTAATTTTGCAACAAACATATTAAACATTTTAAAATCATATATAATGAAATTTACAAAAACTATAGCTGTTATAGCAATTGCAAGTTTAGCATTTGTAAGCTGCAAAAAAGAAGAAGATAAAAGCTTAAGCTTAATTAAGGCTCAAGCCGAAAAAGAGGCTCCAAAAGAGCACAAAGCAATAGCGGCTGAGAATGTACAAACTGCAAGTTTTGAAATCGAAGGAATGACTTGCGCTATGGGATGTGCAAAAACAATCGAGAAAGAACTATCTAATTTAGAAGGAGTAGAAAAAGCTGCTGTTGATTTTGACAAAAAAACGGCAACTGTTACTTTTGACAAAACAATTCAAAACTCAGAATCTTTAACAAAAGTAGTTCAAGAAACTGGTGACGGGAAAACATATAAAGTTTTAAATTTCAAATCTTAAATTTAGAACTTCCCAAATAAAAAAACGGCGTCTGTTATACACAGACGCCGTTTTTATTATTATTCCATTTATTCTTATTTCCACTTTAAAGTTTCCATCAATCGCTGCATATCATTTTTGATGTAACTAGCAGCCGGCATAATCGAATCGAAATTAGGTTTTGCATAAAAATAAACAGAACCTATTACAAAATGCTTTGTACTATCTGTAACATAGAATTGTGAGTTTGTAGCCGCATTTCCGTCAACCTGATAAAACATTCCGTATACTTTTTTCTCAGGATTTAAATAGGGCTGCTCTAGAATATCATCAGCTTTTATAACATGCTCGTAAGTCAGTTTCTGAGCATCTCTCAAAAGCTTGTCAATATTGCCATTTACAGGCTTGTAGGTCAAATAAATTGTTGCTTTCATCTTTGGATACGTAATTGCAAATCCGCAGTCCTTTTCGCCTTTAATTACAGCATCTTCATTAATTTGAAAAGCAAAAGGACAGTTGTTTTCAAAATTGACATATTTTGCCTCTGGGTAATCTAATCTAAGGAAACTTGCAGGTTTAGGCAAAACATCATCTTTACAGCTTACAACTGTTAATGCCAGCAAAATTGCAGTTACCAAAATTATTTTTTTTAACATTATTCTATTGTTACTTTTATTTGTTTTACACGTTTTTTATCAACTGTTTCAATTGTAAAAACACAGTTTTCAAAAATCACTTTTTGATCTTTCTTCGGGAAATTCCCTAAAATTTCTAAAATAAATCCCGCCAATGTTTCCGCCTCACCTTTGCGAGATTCAAAAACATCTTCGTCAACATCAACAATTCGATAGAAATCTTTTAGATTTATTTTTCCTTCAAAAAGAAAATTCTTTTCATCTATTTGAGAATAGTTTAAATTTTCATCATCAAATTCATCACTAATATCGCCTACAATTTCTTCTATAATATCTTCTAAAGAAACCAATCCAGAAGTCCCGCCATACTCATCAACAACAATAGCCAAATGACTTTTTAAGCTCTGAAAATCTTTTAATAAATTATCTAGTTTCTTGTTCTCAGGAACAAAAAAAGCTTCTCTTATTAATGAAGTCCAATCAAAATCATCTTTATCAATATGCGGCAGCAAGTCTTTAACAAACAAAACGCCTTCTATTTGATCTATATTGTCACGATATACAGGTATTCTAGAAAATCCCTTCTCAATAATCTTCGGACAGATCGCTTCAAATGATTCTGAGATTTCCAAAGCAAAAATATCAATCCTCGGACTCATAACCTGCTTAGTATCTGTATTTCCAAAAGAAACAATTCCTTCTAAAATTTTCTGTTCTTCCGTTGAAGTTCCTTCCGAATCAGTTAATTCTAAAGCTTGAGAAAGCTGATTAATCGAAAAGTTATTTTTTTGTTTCCCTAATTTATTATGCAGATACAAAGTAAGACTGCGCATAGGAAGACTAATTGGCGTAAGCAGTTTGTCTAAAACTGAAATGGGATAAACAAAACGATTAACAAACTTTATATTGTTTCTGCTTGCATACACTTTAGGCAAAACTTCTGCAAACAACAAGATTAAAAAAGTAACTAAAATGACCTCCAAAATAAACTTAAGAACTGGAGAACTAACACCATTAAATAAATTGCGGCCAACGAAAGAAAATAATATAACAACTCCAATATTCAAAAAATTATTGGCAACTAACAATGTTGCTAATAGTTTTTTAGGTTTATCTAAAAGATCTGAAATGATTTTTCCCTTTGAGAAGTTTTCCTGCAGTGTTTGATCGATATCTTTCTGAGACAAAGAGAAGAGTGCAACTTCGGCTCCTGAAACAATGGCCGATAAAAAAAGTAAAATAAATATTCCGACAAAACCAATAATTAAATTGATGTCTAAAGTTGAAGTAAAAAGTAAACTGGGCTCCGGGTCCAAATTAAAATAGATTAGTTAAAAAATCAGAAGGGCAGATCATTTATTGGCAACCCTTCGTTTGAAGCATCAAAGTTAGTGTTTTTTGCGGATTCTGAATCTTGATTTGTTTTATGATTTGCAGTTTCTTTTTTTGTGGTAAGAAAAGTAAACTCAGTAACTTGAATTTCGGTCGTATATTTTGTAGTACCATCCTCAGCTTGCCACTGTCTTGATTTTATACGCCCTTCAACATATATCTTATCTCCTTTTGAAAGATATTTTTCGCAAATTTCAGCTGCCTTATTACGTACAACTAGATTATGCCATTCTGTTGAAGTTATTTTTTCATTGGTTGTTTTATTAATATAAACTTCATTTGTCGCCAATTGAAAACGTCCAATACAGTTTCCTCCATCAAAATAATGCATTTTTACATCATCGCCTAAGTGCCCAATAAGCATGACTTTGTTTAATGTTCCATTCATAATAATAGCGGTATTTCTACCAAAGATACATTTTATTTAGCAAATTAATTCCTGCTTTTCTAGAAAATTATAAATTACAATAGGAAAAGGAAATGCTTTTACATCTACCATATTAACACCCTTTTCTATTACCTCCTCAATCTTTATTTTCCAAAATTGAATATGCAAATGCTGATGCGAAAGCTTGTGCACCAAAGCCGCATTAGCATATTCTTCTATACCTATAATAGTATAAGAACAAAAAAGATCATTTTTTACAGCTTCTGAAACAAAATCAAATCCTTCAATTTCTTTGGTTTCAAGAAGAGGAAACTCATACAAATTATGCCAGATTCCTTTTGCAGTTCTTTTTTGTATCAGCGTATTTCCAAAGGCATCTTCTAAAATTAAATAATTAAAGAAACGATTGGTAACTTTTACTTTTTTTGATTTTACAGGCAAATCCATAACCTTCTTTTTTGAAGCGCCGCACAACTATCATTAAAATCACAAATTGTACAATTAGGACTTTTAGGCACACATTGCAAGGCACCAAACTCCATTATTGCCTGATTAAAAATTGCCGGATTATCTTTTGGCATTAATTCGTATGCAAGTTCAGCAAACTCTTTTTTAGTGGCAGGAATCGCAATATCAGATTCAATGTCAAAATAACGCGAAAGCACTCTGAACACATTTCCATCAACAACGGGAACCGCTTCGTTATAGGAGAAAGAAGCTATAGCGGCGGCGGTATACTCTCCTACGCCTTTTAAACTTAGAAGCTCTTTGTAAGCAGCAGGAAAACTTCCACCTAAATCAAATGCAACATATTTTGCTGTTTTATGTAAATTTCGAGCACGCGAATAATAACCAAGTCCCTGCCAAAGTTTCAAAACCTGCTCTTCAGAGGCATTTGCAAGATCAAAAACGGTAGGAAATTCCTTGGTAAAAGCAAAAAAGTAAGGCATTCCTTGCGCAACTCTTGTTTGCTGCAGCATAATTTCTGAGAGCCAAATTTGGTACGGATCGGTCGTATTTCGCCATGGAAGATCACGCTTGTTTTGTAAATACCATTTTATCAGTGTGTTATGAAAATCCATATTGAAATCCTTAAAAAGCAAAAGTAAATGTTTATGTAATTAAAATTTAACGAATTAGCTTGATTAATTATTTTTTTAATTCTTATATTTGCAACCTCAAAAAAATAGTACACCATTATAAAATAAAATAGGAAAGAAAATGACGAAAGCAGATATCGTAGCGAAAATTTCAGAAAAACTAGGTCTTGAAAAAGGAGATGTTCAAGCAACAGTAGAAACGTTCATGGAAGAAGTTAAGACTTCATTAGAAACTGGAGACAATGTTTACCTAAGAGGTTTTGGTAGTTTTATTGTAAAAACCAGAGCTGAAAAGACTGGTAGAAATATCTCTAAAAACACTACAATTAAAATTCCTGCACACAACATCCCTGCGTTTAAACCTGCAAAAGTTTTTGTAGAAGGAGTAAAAACGAACAACGAAGCAAAATAATATTAATTAACATAAATCTGACACAATATGCCAAGTGGTAAAAAAAGAAAGAGACATAAGGTAGCTACTCACAAACGTAAAAAAAGAGCGAGAGCTAACCGTCACAAAAAGAAAAAGTAGTTTTAAACTACTTTTTTCTTTTTAAACGTTCATTGAAATTGAAAATTAGTATCCAGTCATCAGTATTTAGTCTTCAGTCCGCTGATTACTTAAAACTGCAAACTGCTAGCTAGTTTTCTCCGGGTTCAATACCTGTTAAAATATTGTTTAATCCATCCTTGTAGAAGTTGATGGTTCTTGGTTTTTGGTTTTTGGTTATTTTTACCAACAACTATCAACAAACAACCGACAACCAATTCACGGATAAAAATTTACAGTGTGAATAAAGAATTAATCATTAGATCGAGTTCTGAAGCCGTAGATTTTGCCTTATTAAAAGATGGAAAACTAATTGAATTACATAAAGAAGAAGAAAAAAGCAACTTTCAGGTTGGTGATATTTTTATTGCCAAAATACGAAAACCAGTTGCTGGACTTAATGCTGCTTTTGTAAATGTAGGCTTCGAAAAAGATGCCTTTTTACATTATCACGATTTAGGTCCAAATTTAGCTTCCCAACTGAAATTCATAAAACTTGTAAGCGCAGGTAAATTAAAAGATTTCTCCCTAAAAACCTTTCAGTTTGAAAAAGAGATTGACAAAGATGGCATCATTACTGATATTTTAAGTGCCAATCAATCTGTTTTAGTTCAAGTAGTTAAAGAACCTATATCGACCAAAGGTCCAAGAATAAGTGCTGAGCTTTCTCTTGCCGGAAGATTTATCGTTCTAGTTCCTTTTTCTGATCGTGTTTCTATTTCTCAAAAAATAGAAGACAAAAAAGAAAAGGATCGTCTAAAAAAACTTGTTCTATCGATCAAACCTAAAGGATTTGGTGTTATTGTTCGCACAGTAGCCGAAGGCAAAAACGTAGCCGAATTAGAAAAAGATTTGCAGAACCTGCTTGGCAGATGGACTGCAATGTGTAAAAAATTACCAACTGCTCATCATCCATCAAAAGTATTAGGAGAGCTCAACAGAGCTTCTTCAATATTAAGAGATGTTTTCAATGATACCTTCAGCGGTATTCAAATAGATGACGAAGAGTTGTACCATCAAACGAAGGAATATCTGCAAGAAATTGCACCTTCAAAACAATCGATTGTTAAGTTTTATCAATCAAATGACACTCCGATTTTTGAGAAATACAATATAGAGAGACAAATCAAAACTTCTTTTGGAAGAACAGTATCTATGAGCAAGGGCGCTTACCTTATCATCGAACACACTGAAGCTCTTCACGTTATAGACGTAAACAGCGGAAACCGTTCGAATAAAGCAACCAATCAAGAAGACACTGCTATGGAAGTAAATATGATTGCTGCTGCAGAAATCGCCAGACAACTTCGTCTGCGAGATATGGGCGGAATCATAGTAGTAGATTTTATCGATATGTCGAATCCTGAAAACAGGAAGGTTTTGTTCGACTTCTTGCGAGAAGAAATGAGCGACGATAAAGCAAAGCATAAAATATTACCGCCAAGTAAATTTGGTTTAGTCCAGATTACAAGACAGCGCGTAAGACCAGAAGTTAACATTAAGACCAGAGAAGAAGATCCTAACAAAGAAAATGGTGAAATTGAAGCACCTATTTTAATTATTGATAAGATCACCTCTGATTTAGAAAGACTTTTAAAAACCCACAATAAAGTTGTGCTTAACACACATCCGTTTGTGGCTGCATACCTCAGCAAAGGTTTTCCATCATTACGTTCAAAATGGTTTTTTGAACATAAGAAATGGGTGAAAATCATACCTCGTGACGCTTACACGTATTTAGAATATCATTTCTACGACAAAAAGGGAAATGTTATTACAGAATAAAATAAAAACCGCCTTTCGTGAGATTGGCGGTTTTTTTGTGCTTTTTTTTTAAATAGCCACGAACTACACGAATTGACACTAATTTTAATTCGGGAAATTTGTGTAATTCGTGACTGTTTTTTTAGAAGCAATTTCCAGCTATCCGCTTGTATCTGGGCTAGGTATTCGTTTTCATAAGATATTTTTTTGTCATTTCGACCGAAGGGAGAAATCACACTCGTAGCTTGATAAAGATTGTCAACATTCTTTACGGAATTTCTAGTGTGATTTCTCCCTTCGGTCGAAATGACAAGATTGCGTGACATCTTTTTCAAAGTGTAAAACTTTGAAAAAGATTATCTCAACAAGAACCCGTTTTAGAATTTGGAATTTAAAAAAAAAGGGGGGCATCCACATTTATTCCCTCACAATCTCAATTTTCCTCCTAATTTCATTTCCAGAAGCATCTACAACTGTAATATAATGTATTCCTGTTGTCGGTGTAATTGGCAGTTCATGAAAGGTTTTTGTAGTAGCTTTGTAAACATCATCGACATACCAAAATAGTTCTTTATCTCTTTCAGAATAAGCAACTTTTAAAATTACTGGTTGTATTTTGCTATTAAAATCTTTAGTCAAATATATTTTACTGTTTGCCTTTGGATAAATAAAATCCATAACTGAGGTTTGAGTTCCCTCACAGCCTTCTTTAAATGGTGGTAATGGCAAATATTCAATATGCTGACTTTTATAGTACCAAGCCATAACTGGAGGCAGAACAAACCAATTTTTAGCAATAATATTTTCAACATTTTCACAGCTGCTGTTTACCTGAAACTGTTCTGTTTTATCTAAATGAATAGTTCTGTGATACGGACAAACTTTTGTTGATTTTCCTTTTTTAGAAACCCATTGTTTAATTTTCGGACAATTCTCTTTAGCCAAATAACCACTTAATCGACAAACCTCAACCTCAGCCAAATCTTTATAAGGAGTATCAAACCATCTTTGTCTGGGCAATAAATTAAAAACGTCAAATAAAATTGGAGCAGCACTTGTAACTCCGGTTAAAGTTGGTCTTCCCTCTCCAGTTGCATTTCCAACCCAAATTCCAACAACATATCTTGAATTGGTTCCAATTGCCCATGCATCTCTATTTCCAAAACTTGTACCTGTTTTCCATGCAATTTTTAGAGAACTATCATAAAACTTCCAGGCTTCATCTCCTTCAGGTCTATTTACCTGTTCCATTGCGTTATACGTTAACCAAATTGAACCTGCGCCCAAAATATTCTTTTGATCCGTTTCTGATCCAAAATCGGGCTTAAAATCATTTTTATAATTTAATTCTGTAAACTCATTTGTTCTGTATTGATTTTTATTTTTAGTATAGAAATTCAATGTTGAAGACAGATTTGCATAAGTTCTGCATAAATCCCATAAATTACTTTCGGCACCTCCTAAAATAAGCGACAAACCATAATGATCTGGAGTTTTATTAATGTTCTTCAATTTAAATTTTTGAAGTTCTTCGTAAAATTTATTGACTGTAAATTCCTGAAGCATTAAAACTGCTGGAATGTTCAACGAACGCGACAATGCACGATGCGCCGGAACAGCGCCATCAAATGTTAAATTGAAATTTTGAGGCGTATATCCTGAAATCTGCGTAGGAACATCGGCCACTAAAGTATTGGGTAACAATTCACCATCATCTAACATTGCACCGTACAAAAGTGGTTTTAAAATACTTCCTGTACTTCTTGGCGCATCAATAATATCAACATCTTTTTGATGATCTTTATCTGTTGGAGCATTTCCAACGTAACTCATTACATTTCTATTCTGAACGTCAATTACCAAAATAGCCAGATTGTGAACTTCATTTTGCTTGTACTGATTGTAATAATATCTCGCAATTTGATTTACACGATTTTGCAACGCATAATCAATTGTTGTTTTTACTCTTGTTCCTTCTTCATTTTTTGCCACTCTCTGCAATAAATGTGGTGCAATTTGAGGCAGATCATACGGTTTTTGAGGCAAAGGTTCTTCTATAGAAAGTTCATAAGTTTGCTTGTCGATTATACCTTCCTGATGTAATTTTAGTAAAAGTCGGTTTCGTTTATTCAATAATTTTATCTGATTTTTTCCGGGATAAATTAAACTTGGTGCATTTGGTAAAACCGCTAAAACTGCATTTTCAGCCCACGATAATTGATTGGACTGTACTCCAAAATAACGCCAAGAAGCCATTTCTAACCCAACAACATTCCCTCCAAATGGTGCGTGAGCGGCATACATTTCGAGAATCTCATTTTTAGAATATCCTAATTCTAATCTTGTAGCCAGAATAATTTCTATTAATTTTTCAAAGTAAGTTCTGTTTTTCCCTTTTCGGGATAATCTTATAACTTGCTGTGTTAAGGTACTGCCGCCTCTAACTACTTTACCTGCTTTTCTATTTTGTTTAAAAGCATTTATCATCGCACCAGGATT
The DNA here is from genome assembly GCF_004119505.1 of Flavobacterium sp. YO64. Taxonomy (NCBI): domain Bacteria; kingdom Pseudomonadati; phylum Bacteroidota; class Flavobacteriia; order Flavobacteriales; family Flavobacteriaceae; genus Flavobacterium; species Flavobacterium sp. YO64. The sequence continues at coordinate 136,766 of NZ_NRQV01000004.1, forward strand.
AAACCCAGGATGTTTATAAAAGTATTCGTCTTCAAAATAAACAATACACTTCTTGAACTTATCCGGAACGCTGTCCTGCGAAGGAAAACGCCATTGTCCGTCTTGGGCAATTTTAGCTCCTAATAATTCGCCCTCTTTGCTTTCAATAACGGTTGAATAAGGTTCTTTGAATAAAGTTCGAGGTATCGAAAAATAGTAAATCAGCAAGAGCACAAATGCAATTGCTGATTTTATTTTGTTTTTTTTAATCCAGTTTATAATGCGTTGAAAAAACGCTGTAATTTTATTTTTCAATACTTGTTTTTTAACTGCAAAGACGCTATCCCAACAGCTATCGGGACGCAAAGTTCGCTAAGTTTTTTTTAGCCACAGATTACACTAATTATCACAAATTTTTAAAAATCCTTTTAATCCATATAATCTGCGGCTAATAAATTTTATTTCACAACCTCAACCCAGAATCCTTTTGTTCTAGCTAAGAAAGTATTATCATACATAGCTTCGCATTGTAAACCAGGTAAATAATAATTACCTAAATAGGATGCATTTAATAGAATTCTAAAAACTTTAGTTTCTCTGGCTTTCATTCCAAAATAGAAATTCGTTCTATCGTCGCGTATATCAATATAATCAGCAATGTTGTTTACGGCGTCTCCGTAATCTGTAAAACGGGTGTTTACAATTTCAAATCCTGAAGGAAGAATTTGTGATAACGCTACATTTTGAATACTTTCTCCTCTTTGATTTTTAATAGTAACCTCGGCGATAAACTCAGTTCCTTGGTTGATTCTTGAAACATTAATTATACTTCCTTTTCTGTTTTTGAAAACAATACTTGCCGAAACATCGCTTTGAACAGCATTCTCTTGTCCGATTGGCAATATTCCAGTATTCAATACGCGAACATAAACTGTATTTGCTTTATTATTTTTCAGCGTAATACTATTTGCTCCAGAAGTAACAGAAATACTGCGATCTGCAATTGATTTGCTTGTATTTATTGCCTCTCCTTTTCCATTTTTACTAAACTGAATATTGATTCCTTTTGGACCATTGCTAATTGCAAATTTCGACATCGCGTACAAGCAATAAGCCGTTGTCTGTGTACTCATCCATTGATTAGCTGACATTTCTTTGGCTAATTTTGAAGCCATAGTAAATGCTTTTTGTGTTTGTCCTAAAAGCAGCATTGTTTCTAGAGCCATTGCTCTATTTCTTTCGCTTGAACCGTAATAGTAGTAACTGTATCCATCTGAATCTCCGTCAATGCTTGTTTTCAGGAACAAACTTTGTCCAGCTGATTTTTGTCCCGCTAAAACATATGCTGCTGCCAAACGAAGTTTACTTTCGTTTGAAATGCCTTTAGTTTCTCTAAGTCTGTTCATTGCAGATAAATCAGCATTTCCTGCTAAAGCCAGCGTATACAATCTATAAGCCTGAGCCATATCGTTACCGTATTTCGGTTCAAAACGCCATTGTTTTGCTTCTTTTTGCTGATAAGACAACCATTTTGATTTGAAATTAATTGGTAGAATATATCCTTTTTTCTCCGCTTCAATCAAGAAATGTCCTGCGTATGAAGTTCCCCAATCATCTGCAATTGTGCCTCCTTGCCAATAAGGTAATCCACCATTTGATAATTGGAAATTTCCTAATCTAGCAATTCCGGCTGCAATATTTTTTTGAATAATCTCTTTACGTTTCGCATCAATATCAGCCACATCGCTTAAATACAATTGAGGAAAAACCGAAGAAGTCGTCTGCTCTACACAACCATGTGGATACTGAATTAAAAATTGCATTCTTCCATTCAAATTCATTGATGGCATAGATGAAACTTCTAATCTTGCTTTATTACTTCCGGCAACACCAAATGTTTTCCATGAAATTGTTTTAGTACTATTTGGAGACAAAACAACATCTGTAAAAGTACTTGTAACAGGATTTGGATTCGTCATATCAATTTCAACATCGTAAACTGATTTCTCGCTTCCAGATGTTGCAATAACCTGAACTTTTGCAATTCCAGTTGCAGCACCTACAACTAAATTGAAATATGCCATCTTTTCGTCTGGCTGAGCAAAACTCAGTTTTTGAACGGCACTTCCCATTACTTTCAATCCGTTGCTTGTTTTTACCTGAATCGAAACATTTTTGATTTTATTTTCAGTTGCAAAAACAGTTACTGGAAGTGTTACTTTTTCTGATGGCGAAATCTTTCTAGGCAGCGAAGCTAAAACCATCAACGGACTCTTAACTTGAGTTGCTTTTTCAACGCTTCCGTAAGCACTTGTATTTGCATCTCCTGCCACAACCATTGTTCTAACAGAACCAATATATTTTGGCAGTTTTAATTCGTGTGATTTTGTTTGTCCTTTTTCCAATTTAAACGGACCATAATACAATACTACTGGTTTAAAACGATTCGCTTTTTTAGCTTTCCCGCCTCCTAAATCCTGATCTCCACCTATACTGAAAATCTGATTTATTTTTCCGCCATATGCTCCAATTACGTCATCGTAAATATCCCATGTTTTTACTCCAAGAGCTTCACGAACATAGAAACTATCCCATGCATTTGGTGTTTTAAAACGAGTTAAATCTAAAAGCCCTTCATCGACAACCGCAATGGTATAAGTCATTTCTTTACCTGTTTTTTCGCCCACTTTTACTGTAAATGGTTGTTCTGGTCTTAAAACATCTGGCATATTAATCGTTGGTGCCAAAATCGTGTTTTTATCCACAACTTCAACAGGAACAATTCCGTACATACGAATTGGCGAATCGTTCTTAGTTGTTGCGTGAGGCTGTAATAAAGTGATATTAAAATAAACATTTGGCGCCATTGCTCCTGTAATAGGAACCTCAACTTTTGTTTCACCTTTTTGTGTTTTCGCCCAAATTGTCTGAATCACACGAGATCCGTTTTCAATAGAAATTAAAGCACGCCCGCCTTCACTTGAAGGGAAAGAAATTTGTGCTTTTTCTCCAACGGCATAATTCTTTTTATCTGTAGAAAAAACTAACATGTTGGCTGTTGAAGCATCTCTGTTTCTTGTTTTTCCGGACCATATTGGCCAATCGATATTTACTGTTAAGGCAGTTGCATGCCCGCCGTTTGTATCTTCAACACGAATCAAATAACGCCCCCATTCTTCATCGGTTAAAGCAAATTGAAAACTTCCTTTTCCGCTTGAATCTGTGTCAATTATAATAGATTTATAAGCTGTTGTTGAGTTTGATGAATTATAATTAGACAAATTATCACTTGATGAATCCCACCACCATCTCCAGTCGACTTTATAAATTCTTACTTCAAGATTTCTAACTGCTCTTGGTCTTCCGTTTTCATCAACTGTAACTACTTCAAAACGATTATTCGCTCTGGTTTCAAGCATATTATATTTGTTCAATTCAGGCGATTTTATTCCCACATAGGTTTTGTATGGTGAATAAGTTGTTGACATAACATCTGTACTAAAATCACCGCCTTCTTCATATACTTTTGTAATGAACGAAGCACGTAACATTCCAGGTGCCTGACCTTGCAATCTTGGCTCGATATTTACAGAAGCTTTTCCGCTTTCATTTAATTTTCCAGAGAAAACATTAATTTCTTCAGTACTAAATTGACGAACGATATCATCAAAACTAAATTTTTCATATCCTTTGAACGTGGTGGTTTGCTGCGAAAATTTAGCTTGCATTTCTACATTCAGATTTTTCGCAATTGCGCCGTGAAGCCAAGTAACCTCAATATTATCTGTATTTGGATAAGATGCCGATAGTGTTTTTCTGCTAAAAGTATTCTTGATTTTTAAACGATTTGGCTTAATCGTTTCAATTTTAATGCTTTTATAAAATTTAGCACCTCCAACACTTACCATTGCTTCCCAATTTCCTGTTGGAGCATCTTGATTTGTCGGCACTATAAAGGCATAATGATTTAAATCGTTTATTTTTTGAACGGTTTGATAAACTGTTTTACCATTTGGATCATTTAATCTGAATTTTATTGGATGCGATTTCGGAAGTTTTTTGGCTGCATCATTTAAAATAAAAGACAAATACAAATTATCTCCCGGGCGCCACACGCCTCTTTCACCATAAATAAACCCTTTTAAACCTTTTTGTAAAGTCTCGCCGGCAACATCAAAATTACTTACAGATAATGAAAGTCCATCGTCAAGCTTCACATAAGTCGATTGATCGCCTAAAGTAACAATCGCAAAATATGCGAATTTATCTAATTGGAAAGATGCAATACCTTCACTGCTTGTTGCCTGCGTACCAATTTTTTGTTGTTGGAAATTATATAAATCAACTCTTGCATTTGAGACTGGCTCTGTTGTAACGATATTATTTACAGCAAATAAATACGACTTGTTTTCACCTCTTTTCGCAATAACTCCTAAATCTGAAGCTAAAATATTAGTCGCAATTCTTGCATTATAAAAATACGATCCAGAACAAGGGTCCTCACTTTCTCTCCAGTTATAATCATCATAGTAATAATAATCATCGTACGAATTACCACTATAATTCACATCATTTTCATCTACTTCCTCCTCTTCTGCTTCATCATCATTTCCATTAGATGTTTCGCACTTATAAAGAGAATACTTCTTTTTATATACAAACTCTACTCTATAAATTGCTCCTGGTTCCGGTTTTATAATTTTAGATAAATCTAAAGCATACGTGTTCCATTTTGTCAAATTTACTAGCGTGCTTTCTCTTAAATTCAAAGTGGTTTTGGCAATTGGCTGTGCGACTTTTTTGAGGTTTTGCCCGCCGTTTAACTGGTTATATTGAAGAAACTGAAGTATATTGTTTTTGTAAATCTTATATACTTTTACATCAACAGCGCTTAAATTTACTGCTTCGAAATTCAATTTTAAATTATTTGAACTCGGCAAAATTGTTCCGTTTTTAACAAAACGAATACTTGGTTTTATCTGATCGAAGGAGATTTTTTCAGAATAATTTGATTCTAATTTTTTACCGTATTGGCTCTCGATTCCTTCAAAAACTTCTAATAATAATTCACCAGTCACAACTTGTTCAGGTTCTTCGTCCGGCACATATTCAACCGCATTATCTGCAACTGCGACTGCTGAATCAACCGCAACTGCTGCTGAATCTACTACCACTGCAGCCGAATCTACTGCAACAACCGCTGATTCTTGTGCAACTACTGCAACCGGTTCTTCTTTTTTAGGTGCATTTTGATTCGTAAAATATACTTTTAATAAATTTCCTTGAGTAGAAAACTTAAGATTATTGGTGTTTTGAATTGAAACCAATCCAGCAAAATCTTGACCTTTTTCCAAAGGCTCAGAAAAATTAATCAAAACCGATTGATTATTTCCATCTGGAACTTCAACTTTTATAACTTTAAATTCGTTTATGCTTGTAACAGGAAAATCGATTTGTCCTTTTTGGTCAATATCAAAATCATTTCCATCATATATAATCTCAACATTAGAAGCTTCAGAATGACGCTGAATACTGTCAATTATAAAACGAAATTCTTTCGCAGGACCTGTAGTTTTCTCAAACTTAATTTTAAGATTATTACCTTTTTGTTTTGCTTCAACCAATTTTTGAGCCGTTTCAAAATCAATATTATCTGCCGTTTTCAAAACGCAGTTTAAATACTGATATTCTTTGCTGTATGACTGAATATCGCCAGTATTTATGGTAAAATCTTGTTTAACCGTTTTAACTGTAAAATTGAATTTGGATAGTTCCTTTTCCTTCTCTTTTGGAATAGCAGTCAGTTTATCTAAGTTTAAAGTAACCTGATATTCTGTTCCAGGTTTTAGTTTTTTCTCTGGAATAAAAGCTAATGTATTGGTCGAAAGCGCCACCACTTTTCCATGAACGCTTGGCGAAATATCAAACAAATCATCATCTAATTCCTGATTGGGTTTCCAATCATTCTTATCGAAAGCCAAAACCACACGAATATCAGAATCCGAAGAAACGATTCCTCCAGTAAAACTGGTTATATAATCTTTAAATAGTGAAAAATCTGAATTGAAATCTGCAGCTGATTTTCTACCGCAAGACTGAAAAATAAAAAACACAAAAAATACGAGACTTAATCCTTTTACTTTCACTTTTATTTAGAGTTAATGGTTAGTAAATTAGAAACTAGTACGATTTACCGTTATTAGCAATAACAGCAAATTACAAATTAAATTACAATAAAAGTATAATATTTTTCGGTTTCATTAAGAAGAAAATTCTTTATTTTGTTTTTTTAACTTTTGCTGAAGCTTCACAAAAAGAAATCATTAAATTATCAAATTAACGTTTCTAAATTTAAAAAAGAATGCCCAATAACTCAAACAGATATTCTTCTGAAAATGAATTTATTATAAAAAACAAAAACACAATTATATATCTGCTGGGTGTAATAACATTTTTTATTTTGATTGCCTTTGCAGATTATTATGTTTTACCTGCGTCAAAAGCTAATGATGTAATTACGCATTACACTATAAGAACTTCTGGGAAATCTAGACAAAAAGTTTCTTATCATTATTTTACACAAAAAGGATTTACTTTTTCTACTGCAAAAGAATTTATTGATGAAAATAATATTGCAATTGAAACTTCTTTATTATTTAAATCTGTAACAACCGTCAAATCCAAAACAATAAATTATACAAATTTGCTTTCCAGCGGTTTAAGCAGCAATGGAATTCAATTTTACACTTGCCTAATTCTTCTTTTTTCAATCGGAATAAGTATAAAGATATTGCTTTCGAAAAAAGGGTTTTCCGAAAACACATTTTACAATATTGTCTGCTTTAATTCTTTTATGATTTTTGTCTGTGTTTACACAGGAGGATATTTGTTTTAACTACTTACGTCTTTCCAAGAAAAAACGTTTCATTAAATCAGCAGCTTCATTTGCCATTATACCTGAAACTACTGTAGTTTTTGGATGTAGTTTTGTTCCCATTGTTATAAAACCTCTTTGTTCGTCTCGTGCTCCAAAAACAATTTTCGAAATCTGACTCCAATATAAAGCTCCTGCACACATTTGGCAAGGTTCGAGCGTTACATAAAGTGTACAATCTTTTAGGTATTTACCGCCAAGAAAATTGGCTGCAGCGGTTATCGACTGCATTTCGGCATGAGCCGTAACATCATTTAATAATTCTGTTAAATTATGACTTCTTGCTATTATTTTATCAGCAACAACAATTATTGCTCCAACAGGAATTTCGCCTTTTTCAAAAGCCATTTCAGCTTCCTGCAAAGCTTTTTTCATGAAATATTCGTCGGTGAAAGGATTTATCATAAATGCAAAAATAAGAAGATTACATTAAAACTCCCCACTCTATATATAGATCTCAAAAAGTAAAATTTAAATTTAAATTTAAAACCGTAAATTTGCTTTTTTCCATACAATGAAAAGCGATTTACTTTCGAACATATATAATCCAGCTGATTTACGCGCACTTTCTGAGGCACAACTTTTACAAGTTGCGCAAGAATTACGTCAATTTATAATTGATGTAGTTTCTGTAAAAGAAGGTCATTTGGGAGCTAGTTTGGGCGTTATTGAACTTACAATTGCACTTCATTATGTTTTTAATACACCAGATGATTTGTTGGTTTGGGATGTTGGTCATCAAGCTTACGGACATAAAATCCTGACGGAAAGAAGGGGAATTTTCCATACTAACAGACAAATCGATGGAATTTCTGGTTTTCCTAAAAGATCAGAAAGTGTTTATGATACTTTTGGTGTTGGACATTCTTCGACTTCTATTTCCGCAGCATTGGGAATGGCGATTGCTTCAAAATTAAAAGGCGATTTCGATAAACAGCATATTGCAGTTATCGGCGATGCTTCTATTGCAAGCGGAATGGCTTTTGAAGGTTTAAATCATGCCGGAGTTACTGATGCCAATTTGTTGGTTATTTTAAATGATAATGCAATAGGAATTGATCCGAGTGTTGGTGCTCTTAAAAAATATCTTACTGCTGTAAAAGAAGGAAAAAATCCGAAGAAGAATAACATGATCAAATCTTTGAATTTTGATTATTCAGGACCAATAGACGGTCACGATCTTCCGAATTTAATCAAAGAATTGAATCGCTTAAAAAACATAAAGGGTCCAAAATTTCTTCATATTGTAACCACAAAAGGAAAGGGTTTACAGCAAGCTGAAGAAAATCAGGTAAAATATCATGCACCTGGAAAATTTGATGCTTCGACAGGAGAAATCATTTTAAAATCTGAAGAAAATTTACCGCCTAAATTTCAGGACGTTTTTGGTTTAACTATTTTAGATTTAGCCAGAAAAAATGAAAAAATAATTGGAATCACACCTGCAATGCCATCTGGAAGTTCTTTAAAATTTATGATGGACGAATTACCGGAACGTGCTTTTGATGTTGGAATCGCCGAACAGCATGCTGTAACGCTTGCAGCCGGAATGGCAACACAAGGCATGATTGTATATTGCAATATTTATTCGACTTTTTTACAGCGTGCCTACGACCAAGTAATTCATGATGTGGCTTTACAAAATTTACCTGTTATTTTTTGTCTGGACAGAGCAGGTTTAGTTGGCGAAGATGGCGCAACGCATCACGGTGTTTTTGATATAGCGCACCTGCGTTCTATTCCAAACATGATTATTTATGCACCTATCAATGAGATTGCTTTGCAAAACATTTTATATACGGCTCAATTAGGTCTAGAACATCCAATCGCAATTCGATATCCAAGAGGACGCGGCGTGCTGCCAAATTGGGAAGTAGAAAATTTCGGACATTATGAAAAAATTAAAATCGGGAAAGCTATTTGTTTAAAACAGGGAACAAAAACGGCTGTTTTATCAACGGGAACTATTGGAAATAATGTAATCGAAGCTCTACAACAAAGTACAAATCCAGAAACTATTGCGCATTACGATTTCCCTTTTATAAAACCCTTAGACAATGAGGCCTTACACTCGATATTATCTTCATTTGATAACATAATTACAATAGAAGACGGGGTGAAAAATGGCGGTTTTGGAAGCGCTATTTTAGAGTTTGCAGCCGCGAATAATTTTAAAAATAACATCACTATTTTAGGGATTCCAGATGAGTTTATTGAGCACGGAACAGTAAACCAGTTACAACAATTGAGTAAAATTGACGTTAAAAATTTAATAAATCTTTTTTCTAATGAGCCAAAATAATTATTTTGCGGCACCAAAATATTAAAATAAACCTAATGAAATTAATACGTTCCACTCTTTTTATTCTACTGTTTTTGTGTACAACTAAAAACTCTGCCCAATTAATACAAACAACAATAGATCCTAATAAAGCACCAAAACTTCCTTCAAATTGGGCCAAAAAAAATCAAGTAGGGTTTGATATTTCAGAAATTGCATTTGTGAATTGGAGTGCGGGGGGAACAAGTTCTATCTCTGGTTTGTTTAAAGGAGAATTTGGAAGAATTTACCAAAAAGGAAATCATAAATGGGCGAATGAGCTTATTGTAAAATACGGATTAAACAAACAAGACGGAACTGAACTACGTAAAACGGACGATGCTTTTCAACTCAACTCAACTTACGGATTTAGAAAAGATACTGTTTCAAATTGGTTTTACTCAGCCAAGTTTAATTTTAATACACAGTTTACCGACGGTTATAACTATCCTAATCGTGACATTGCTATCTCGAAACCTTTTGCACCTGCTTACATATTTCTTGGAGCTGGAGCTGAAAACTCGAATAAGAAGAAAAACAGAACTTTTTACTTCTCTCCTATTACATTAAAAACTACTTTGGTATTAGATCAATATCTTGCAGATCAAGGTTCTTTTGGTGTTAAAAAAGCAGTTTATGCTACTGATCCTTTAGATCCAAATAATAAAATCTTAATTGAAAGCGGTCAGAAAGTAAAAGCCGAATTTGGTATTCTTATGACAGCCTATATGAAAAACGAAATCTATAAAAACGTTTTCTACGAAAACCGATTAAGCTTATATACCGATTATTTAAACCGATTTGGCAATGTTGATATTGATTATGATACTCGTTTAGATCTTGTTGTAAATGCTTATGTTAAAGCGAATATTGGTGTTCATTTGGTTTATGATGATGACATTAAAACCAAAAAAGATGTAATTGATCCTGCTACAGGCGCAAAATCTCAGGTAAACGACGGACCTAGAATGCAATTACGCCAAGTTTTAGGAGTTGGTTTAGTTTATGCTTTTCAATAATAAAAAAACTTAATTCTCGATAATGAGAAAATAAAACACCCCATAAATTATCTTTATGGGGTGTTTTATTTTGAACAATAACACAAATGCTTCTATTTAATTCTTCTTACGTCCTTGAATAGTCTCATATAATTCTAAAGCATTCCCATCTGTTAGTAATGAAACGTAATGACAGATATGCAGTAAACGCTCATACAAATTACCTTTATCTAAATGATGCTTTTCTGGCAGCATCTTCAAGATCAATTTATCGTAGTTTGATGCTGTACCTTCAAATTTATTGTTGAAAGCCGTTATAAATTTATCCAGCAAAGTTTGAATAATTTGATAACCCACAATTTCTTTCTCGATCACTTCGCGGCTTTGGTAAATTTTATCAACACTTAACTTGATAATATCATTCATCTGCGCTTTGTATTTACTTTTGTCTGTTAATGCAAAAGGAAAATTTCCTGCTAGAATAGCTTCTTCATTTTCAACAAATACATCTACAGCATCGTTAATCAAAGCTCCAATTGCTAAAGCTCTTAAATAACTAATTCTGTCCTCTTTTGTTTCCAACAATTTATATTTAGAAACACCAATATTATCTTTTACCAATTTTATAAGATACTCTAAAGCATAATCTTCTGAAACTAAACCTAAATTTATTCCATCTTCAAAATCAATAATAGTGTAACATATATCGTCTGCAGCTTCAACTAAATAAGCCAAAGGATGTCTTTCAAAACCAATATCACCCTCTTCTTTATTTGCGATCATTCCCATGTCATGAGCAACTTCTTCAAAGAATGATTTATCTGTTTGGAAGAAACCGTATTTTTTATCGGCAATATTACTAGTTGGCTTTTTCGGAAGACTTTCTTTAGGATATTTCATAAAAGCACCTAAAGTAGCATATGAAATTCTAAGCCCGCCTTCAATTCCTGGACGACTTGCTGTTAATACCGAAAACCCGTTAGCATTTCCCTCAAAATCAATTAAATCCTGCCACTGTTTTGCTGTTAGTTTATCTTTGTATTTTAATCCCTTTCCGCTCGAGAAATACTCTCCAATTGCTTTTTCACCCGAATGTCCAAAAGGTGGATTTCCAATATCATGAGCTAATGATGCTGCGGCAACAATTGCCCCAAAATCATTCATATGATAACCGTGAATTTCTTTTAAATAAGGATATTTTTCGATGATTTTTTTACCAACCAAACGTCCTAAAGATCTTCCAACAACAGAAACTTCTAAACTATGTGTAAGTCTTGTATGTACGAAATCTGTTTTGGAAAGCGGAATTACTTGCGTTTTATCTTGTAAACTTCTAAAAGCAGCCGAAAAGATAATTCGGTCATAATCGACCTCAAAACCCAATCGCGTGTCGTCTTGTTCTACACGTAATCTTTTGCTTGTATCGCCTTGACGTTTTAATGATAAAAGTTGTTCCCAGTTCATTTTGATTTTAGATTGTAGATTAACGATTTTAGATTTTTGATCTAAATTGATGATTTAAGATTTCAAAAATACATTTTATTTTAGGATAATATTGAATAAAAATAGGCTGCCAATTATTTTGATTTAAAAGATTAAATCCTTTGTTTGCCACGAATTTCGCGAATTTCCACCAATTAATTTAAGTTCAATGATTTGTGTTAATTCGCGAAATTCGCGGCAAAAAAAAACTCTAAAACTCCAATGCCGTACTATGTTTGATTTCGCCCATTACAAAAATACTATTCGTATTTCCGATGTTTTCAATGGTTGATAATTTGTTCATTACAAAATCCTGATAACTAGCCATATCTTTCACTAGAATTTTCAACATAAAATCATAATCGCCGGCAATGTTGTAACATTCAATAATTTCCGGGAGCGCCACAATGTCTTTCACAAAATTGCTACCCACATTTTTAGCGTGTTCTTTTAAACGAACGTTGCAAAAAACCGTCATGCCTCGATTCATTTTTTGCTTGTCTAACAACGCTACATATTTAGTTATAAAACCATCTCTTTCTAATCGTTTTATACGTTCATAAACTGGAGTAACTGTTAAGAATAATTTACTCGCAAGATCTTTTGTGTTGATATTTGAGTTCTCCTGAAGGTGCTTTAAGATAAGCAAATCGGTTTTGTCTAGATTTTCCATAGTTTTTTTTACGGCTGAAAGTTTGTTTAAAAGATATTCACAGTAATAAAATCTTTAAAATTACATTTCTAAAACGCATTTTACTGAAATAATCTTCAAATATAAGTTATAAAATCTAATACAATAAATTTGCTCAGTAAAAAATACTGAAATCAAAATGAAAACAAATAATTTAGGTTATCCAAGAATTGGGAGCAACAGAGAGCTCAAAAAAGCCAGCGAACTGTATTGGGCAGGAAAAATTTCGGCAGACGAACTTATCGACGCAGGAAAAGAAATTCGAATTCAAAATTGGCATTTACAAGCTGAAGCCGGAGTTGATTTAATTCCGTCTAATGATTTTTCTTTTTACGATCAGGTTTTAGATTTAACCTTGACTGTTGGAGCAATTCCAGAACGTTATCATGAATTAGCTAAAACAAATTCTTCTTTAGATTTGTATTTTGCAATGGCAAGAGGCGCACAAAAAGATGGTCAGGATGTTGTTGCAATGGAAATGACAAAATGGTTTGACACGAACTATCATTATATTGTTCCCGAGTTTACAAAAAACCAAAAATTCGAATTGTTTTCAGAAAAAGTAATCAACGAATTTAAAGAAGCTAATGCTTTAGGAGTTGCCACAAAACCAGTTTTAATTGGACCAATTTCGTATTTGCTTTTAGGAAAAGAAAAAGAAGAAGGTTTTCACCGAATTGACCTTATTGATAAATTACTTCCTGTTTATTTCGAAATTTTCGAAAAATTACAAGCAGAAAACGCAGTATATATTCAGCTTGACGAACCTTTCTTAGCTTTAAATTTAACTGATAAAGAAAGAAACACTTTCACAAAAGTGTATAACGAAATCAACATTCGTTTTCCAAAACTTAAAATCATTTTAGCGAATTATTTTGACTGTTTTGGAGAAAATTTAGAAACCGCTCTGGCTTTACCAGTTGATACTTTCCATTTAGATTTAGTTCGTTGTCCTCTTCAATTAGATGATATTTTAGAATCTGGAAAATTAAATACAAATGTAAATCTTTCCTTAGGAGTTGTTGACGGAAGAAATATTTGGAAAAATGACTTCAAAAAATCATTAGAATTAATCAAAAAAGCAACTGATGCTTTAGGCGAAAATAGAATTTTAGTGGCGCCGTCTTGTTCTTTAATTCATAGCCCGTGCGATCTAGATCTAGAAACAAACGATCAAACTCTTACACCAGAAATTAAACAATGGCTGGCTTTTGCAAAACAAAAAATCAGCGAGATTGTACTTTTAAAACAATTTGCTTCAAACGAAGTTGATACTAAAAATTCAATTGATTTTGAGCAAAATGAAATTGCAAACGACAATCGTAAAACTTCAAAATTAATTCATAATAACGAAGTTAAAAACCGTGTTGCCGGAATTACAGCTTCCGATGATAAACGTAAAAGTATATTTGCTGCAAGAAGAAAAAGTCAGATTGAAGCTTTAAATCTGCCATTATTTCCAACAACCACAATTGGATCTTTCCCTCAGACAGCTGAAGTGAGAAGCTGGAGAGCAAAATTCAAAAAAGGAGAATTAACGACTGAACAATACAACGATTTAATCGAAAAAGAAACTGAAGCTACAATTCGTTTTCAGGAAGAAACTGGAATTGATGTTCTAGTTCACGGAGAATTCGAACGTAATGATATGGTGGAATATTTTGGAGAACAATTAGCTGGATTTACGTTTACAAAAAATGGCTGGGTTCAAAGTTACGGAAGCCGCTGCGTAAAACCGCCAGTTATTTATGGTGACGTTTCAAGACCAACTCCTATGACGGTAAAATGGTCGAAATATGCGCAGTCCTTAACTTCAAAATGGGTAAAAGGAATGCTTACAGGTCCTGTAACAATTTTACAATGGTCTTTTGTTCGTAACGATCAGCCTCGTTCTGAAACGTGCACACAAATCGCATTAGCAATTCGTGATGAAGTTGTAGATTTAGAGAAAGCAGGAATCAAAATTATTCAAATCGATGAGCCTGCAATTCGAGAAGGTCTGCCTTTAAGAAAAGAAGAATGGGCTAACTATTTAGACTGGGCTGTAAAAGCATTTAGAATTTCGGCAAGCGGTGTAAACGATGATACACAAATCCATACGCACATGTGTTACAGCGAATTCAACGACATTATTCAAAACATTGCTGATATGGATGCCGATGTTATTACAATTGAATGTTCTCGTTCGCAAATGGAACTTTTGGATGCTTTTGCCAACTTTAAATATCCAAACGAAATTGGACCTGGAGTTTACGATATTCACTCTCCTCGTGTGCCTTCAAGCACAGAAATGGTTCGTTTGTTAGAAAAAGCTTCGGCTGTAATTCCAGTAGATCAGCTTTGGGTAAATCCAGATTGCGGTTTAAAAACTCGTCATTGGGATGAAACTAAAAAAGCTTTGATCGAAATGGTTGCTGCTGCTCAGGAAATGAGAGCTGCCGTTGAAAATCCTGTTGTGTAATAGTTTTACCTAGAATATATTTTTGTTTTTTATGCCAGCAAGTGAGACCGAATTTAGTTATGATTCGTTTCGGTTTCACTTTTGCTGGCATTTATATTTAAACAAAAAAGCATCCGCCGCGGCGGATGCTTTTCTCGAAATTGAATATATATTTCAGATTAGAAATTCTTTGAAATTCCCACAGAAAATGCTTTTCCGAAAGTGAAATTGAAGTTTTTAACATTGTCTCCATTTCCATTATTTCCGTCATAATTTAAAGTATTGTACCCTAAACCTCCAATATTGAAGTTTAATCCAAATCCTTTGTTAACATTAATGAAAATTGCCGGTGTAACTCCAACATAAAAACCGTCACCTTCATTTATTGTTGATATTGGTCCAACAGTGTTTGTTGTTTTTCTGCTTTGGTATCCAACTCCTAAATCAGCATAAGCAGAGAAAGTTTGGTTCAATGGTTTTGAGTAACGTAAAAAACCTCCTAAAGAGAAATTATTTAATTTGCTCTCTGTATTATTACTAAACTCTCTTTTAGCAGTACCAACTCCAGCTTCGATACCCGCTGTCCAGTTTTGGTGAAATTGATAACCTACTTTAGGCGAAAAAGTAAAAGAATTAGTTTTGTCTTCTGATCCAGAATTTGAAACGTTTTGAGAATTATACTCAATACTTCCCATTACTAAAATGGATCCTTTTTTTTGTGCAGTTGCAAAAGTGCAGACAGCCAAAGCGGCTATCAATAAAAATTTTTTCATGATTTGGGTTTATTTTAATTTAGCATTGCTTTAACAACAACAATGCCGTGAATCTATTGGGTTTTATTTATTTTATGGTTTCTTTAAAAGACAAATTTTAGCAATCAAGATTATTTCTGTTTACTTTTGTAGCAAATAAAAAGTCTATGTCGATCGAAGTTAACAACATATCAAAAAGTTACGGAACTCAAAAAGCACTGAACGAAATTTCATTCTCTATTCAAAAAGGAGAAATCGTTGGTTTTCTTGGCCCAAATGGTGCAGGAAAATCTACTTTAATGAAAATTTTGACTACTTATTTGCTTGCCGACGACGGCTCAGCCCTTGTAAACGGTCACGATGTCATGACGAATGCAAAAGCAGTGCAGCGTTCCATAGGATATTTACCAGAACACAATCCATTGTATTTAGATTTGTATGTTCGTGAGTATTTGGCTTTTAATGCCGATGTTTATCAGGTTCCAAAATCAAGAATCGAAGAAGTAATTCAACTGACAGGACTGTCAACCGAAAGCCATAAAAAAATAGGACAATTATCAAAAGGATACCGCCAGCGTGTGGGACTTGCCAATGCTTTACTGCATAATCCTGATGTTTTAATTTTAGATGAACCAACTACTGGTCTAGATCCTAACCAGTTAATGGAAATACGAAATGTAATCAAAAATGTGGGTAAAGATAAAACTGTTTTTTTATCAACTCATATCATGCAAGAGGTTGAAGCTATTTGTGATCGTGTCATAATTATTGACAAAGGAAATATTGTTGCTGACAACAAATTAGATCATTTGGTTGCTGCAAATAAAGAGCAAGTTATTGAGGTTGAGTTTGATTATCAGGTTGAAGGGCAGCTTTTAGCAAGACTTGAAAATATTGCTTCTTATAAAAATACGCATGACATGACGTGGGAACTTACTTTTGTTACTGAAAAAGATATGCGTCCTGCCATTTTTGATTTTGCCAATGAAAACGGCTTAAAAACACTGCAATTAAATCAAAAAAATAAAAATTTAGAAGCTGTATTTAGAGAAATTACCAAGTAGTTTTCGATCTCGGATTTCAGTTTCAGCTTATCCAACAAAACCAGTTTATTCTGTAAAAGAATAAACTGGTTTTTTATTTTATTAAATCTTCAAAAAAAGCAATAAAGCTGCTCCAATTCCATTATTTACGCGTTCTGAAGCGCAAAAACAACATTGAAACCTAATTCATGTTCTCTCGTTATCAATGGTTTACAATTAAAAGAGTCAAATTTGAATTATTTTTATTTAGACTTGATATAAATAGTGTTATATTTGCAGGATCAATCTCAATAATACTGCACAAATGCCACATTTATTTCACTTCATAATGTCTCTTTTTTATTCCTTTTATAATTATGTTGAACGCTTCACGAAGCTACTTTCAGATAAAATCGAACAAATTGTTTTACATTAAAAAAACTCATTTATAAAAGCACAAAACGACATGAAGAACATTTTAACCTCTATTATGCTCGCGTTTTCAGTATACTCTTATTCACAGACAGAAAAAGAAAAAGACAGTCTAGTTGAAACATCTATCAATGTTTTAGATGAAATTGTAATTACAAAAAAGAAAGTTTTATATACTCAAAAATCAGATCGTCTGGTTTTTAATGTTGAAAACAGCATTGTATCTGAAGGCGGTACAGCGCTGGACGTTTTATCTCGCGCTCCTGGAGTAGTAGTTTCGCAGGACGGCGATTTGTCTATTCGAGGACAACAGGGTGTTGCCGTTATGATTAATGGTAAACTAACACAGCTTTCTCAAAAAGAATTAGCTAATTATTTAAAATCAACCACTTCTTCAAATATTAAACAAATTGAAGTTATAACGAATCCTTCTTCTAAATATGACGCGGCAGGAAAAGCCGGAATTATAAATATTATTCTAAAAAAACCAAGTGCTTCAGGAATTAAAGGAACTGCGTTTGCAAGTTATGGCCGTGGACGAAAAAACAGAACTAATTCTGGAGTTAATTTAAGTTATAATAAGGACAAATTTGGTGTTTATGGTAATTACAGTTACACTTTTAGAGGTGAAGAGGAACGCAAGGAATTTAACCAAACGCAATATACAGACATAACGCGTCAGCAAATTGATACTAAAAATCATCAAACCTCAACCACAGACGAACCGCTTACTTCAAATAACTTTAAAATTGGAACTACTTATGAAGTTTCTCCTAAAACGAATTTAGAGTTTTATGTTGATGCTAAATTGGGGCGTTATGAAAATATGGCCAACGGTCGAAACTCTTTGAGTAACGCCCAAAATCAACTGCTTTTTGATGCTTCAACATACAATGACAGTAAAGAAAAATGGAATGATTACACCTATGCGTTCTCTGGAGTTCATAAGTTTAATACGGAAGGAAAAAATATGTCTTTTGACTTTGAATATGAAACTTCAAAATTTAGATCAAATCAATTTCAGAGTGCACAAAATATAGATCCTTCAAACCCAGCCGATATTAACGATCGAAGAGGTTTTATTCCGTCACAATTAAAAGTTTTTACAGGAAAAGTAGATTTTACAAATCCATTAAAAGAGAAACAATCTATTGAATGGGGTTTTAAAGCGAGCTTAAAAAACAATGATAATCCATCGGTTTATGAATATAATGACAATAACCAATGGATAATTGATCTTAATTCGACCAATCATTTTGAGTACAAAGAACAAATTTATGCTGCGTACGCCAATTATAAACATCAAATTGGAGATTTAAATATTCAAGGTGGTTTACGTTCTGAATATACGGCAATCAATATTTTGCAAAGAACTTTAAACGAGGAGCACAAAGACGATTATTTAAAATGGTTTCCGAGTCTTTCTTTAAAATATGAACTTACAAGCAATCATTCTGTTCATGCTTCTTATAGTAAAAGAATAAACAGACCGAGCCAATTTGACTTGAATCCGTTTCGTTTTTATGATGATTCATTTAACTATTCTCAAGGAAATCCAAATTTAGTTCCTGAAATTACACATGCTGCTGAAATTGGATATGCTTGGAAAAGCAATTTCATGTCTTCGTTGTATTTCAACAGCACTAAGGATGTTTTTACAGAAGTTTATACTTATGATCCGAGTACTAACACAACGGTTACTTCTCAGATAAATGTATCAAAATCTTATAATTATGGGGCAAACATTACTCATACAGCCGAACTTTACAAGTTTTGGTCTATAAACACTCTTTTCAATATTTTCGAAAATAGATTTATGGGCAACATTGTAAACTCTGATACGATAGATCCAATTGTTACGCTAAACTTAAGTATACAGAATTCATTCACAATAACAGAAAGTCTTAAAGCTGAAGCTAACGCTCAGTATCAATCAAAATCGAACCTTGGCGTTTATCAGCGTGATGGCTTTTTTGATTTCAGCATTGGGGTTTCAAAGCAGGTTTTAGCAAACAAAGGCAGTATAAAACTAAATGTTACAGATATTTTTAATACTAACAATTTTTACATTAACTCAACAGTTGGACAGACTGCTATTAATAAACGATACGATCTAGATAACCGCATTGCGACATTATCTTTTACTTATAGAATTTAAGATCCCTTGAATTTGTTTTTGTTTTTTATTTTTTTTTGAATGAGAGGAGCCTGCTAAAAGCAGGCTCTTTTTGTCTATAAGGATATTATGCAAAAGCAGTAAATAATCACACCTTTATAAGGCCGAACGAAGTCAGAGTTGTCAGGCCGAGCAAAGTCGAAGCTTACGTATGCTAAATCACTTAGCGGGGCTTCGACTTCGCTCAGCCTCATAATATGATTGTTTATTTTCTTTATCTAAAAACAAAAAAAAGTCTCTTGCAGAATATTATTTCTTGCAAAAGACTTTCAACCAACTAACCAAACAAATAGAAACTTAAAAAGTATTCAATGTTATTTTTTTTGTTTTTTCTTTCTTCCCCACCAAATGTAAAAACCTGTAATAGGAAGACTTGCACATATTAAACTTGCTGTAAAATAAATAATCTTTGTAGTCAATCCGCCTATTGCGCCAATATGCAGACTGTAATTTGATCTCATTAACCAATCTGAGAAACGTTCGTCACTAATGTATTTTTCAGATTTTGGAAGCAGTTCTAATGTTTTAGAATCAAAATATAAATCCCTCCAAATTCCTTTATACATATCTGTGCAAGCATAATAATCGTCTTTGGGTTCATCAGGAAAATGAATGATAACAGCTTCTTTATTTTCCTTAGCAATTTCCGTTCGTACCTTTTTCCAGATAAAATCGGCTCCAGCCAGTTTATCAATTTGCTGTTTAGATATTGTATCATTTTTAACCGAAACAATTTGTTCTTTTTTGTCCTTTTCATCAGCCCAGCCGCCGCTTATCCAATAGGTACTTTCGCGCAGCCAGTGAAAGCTCATTAATAATCCTGTAAAAGAAATTAGTAAAGCCAAAATGACGACATAAAATCCCATAACGTTATGCAAGTCATAATTTAAACGTTTGAGTTTGGCGCTCCATTTTATTTTAAAACTGTTGTTAACCGTTGTTTTATTCCATTTTTTTGGAAACCAAAGTATAAGTCCGCTTATCAATAAAAAGAAAAAAATGAAAGTTGCCCAAGCCGTTATTTGTGCTCCTATTTCACGCTCTAACCAAAGATTTCGATGCCCTTCATCGATAATATGAAAAAAATCTTCGTGATCGACCATTCCGGTAATTTTGCCGTTATACGGATTTACATAAATCAACGAATCTGATTCAATATCAACTTTAACTGATTTATCTAAACCATTATACCACACTCCATGAATTTCTTTATTTGGTAATACTTTTTGAACTGCGGCGTAAATTTTTGAAGGCGGCAGCAGTTTTTCCGGGCTTTGCGCTTCAACATTTAAGTATGGTGAAGTCAACTCTTTTATTTCGTGTTCAAAAACTAGAATGCAACCTGTAATTGCCATTATGAACACAATTATTCCTGAAGCAAGACCCAGCCATAAATGCAGCCAGGCATTAATTTTACTAAAACGTGATTTTCCTTTATTGGGCGGTTTACCCGTTCGGCTTTTAATAGCAGTCATTGAAATTATAATTTAATAAAAAGAAAAAAATGGCTTGAGCATCTTTTAAGATACTTCAAGCCATCTATAATAGATTAGAATTTAGAAAGTAAGTTTACCAATTGTTGGTAAATAAAGACCTTCTTTAATAAGAGCTCCAGCTTTTGCATTACCTGTTGCAATATCAATTTGATAAACACGAGCTTCATTACCAGTTACGAAACTTTTGTAAGCTTTTCCGTTTTCAACAAATAAACTTCCAACTCCAAAAAACTCATCACCGCCATGATCAGGTAATCCTGTAACCGCTAAAACAGTTTTTGCTGATAAGTCAAGAATTGCCGACTTGAATATGGTTTGTGTGCTTAAGAAACTGTAAACTGATTTTTCTGGATCAAGAGAAGCAGGAATATAAGAGATAAAAACTTTCTCTCCGCCTAATGGATATGCTGCTAAAACTTTTCCTTTAATAGTACTTGCTTCAAGATCAAAGAAATATCCTGGATCAAATTTAGCATCTCCTTTTTTAATACGTAAAACTCCTGAAGCTGCAGCTGTAACTGGATAACCTCCTGCACGTGCATTAGATGAAAAAGTATAGATATCTCCAGATTCAGTTTGTACAATTCCTGTATTAGTGTAATACATTCCAATTGCAGTTGTTCTAGTATCTTTTATTGTTGTAACATATTCTAAAGAAGGGTATTTGTAAACTCTTACAACCGCATCTGAAGATAATACTACATTTTTCTTCTCGCTTACATCTTTAGTATAAACCGGAACAAAAAGTTTGTCGCCAGAAACTGCAGCTCCAGTTGGCCAATATAATATGTTTTTATTTCCAGGAGTTACACTAAAGTCATTAAACTTACGACCATCGATTGAAACCGTTGTCGGGTTGTAAATCATAAGTTCATAATCAGATGAACTTCCGTCCCACGTAGCGCCAATATTGATCATTTTTTTATCATCAGTATAACCTACAGCGTAAGACGATTCGAAAGCTAATTTTCCGCCTGGAACTAATTTCCCTGCGTTGTTAAGGTGAAATGAAACTGATCCTTCATCTCCTGTACTCAATGCAAAAAAAGTATTTTGTACTGGGAAACAGCTTCCTTCTTGCTCAATTCCAACTCCTTTAGCGCTGATTTCGCCAGTCATTAATTGATCTGTAGAGTTAAAATCTAATATATATTGTGTGTAATCGTCTAACCAATATGATGCAACGTATTTTGCACCATTTACCGTTGACTCTTCTTTTGAAGATGAATCATCGCTGCTGCATGAAAAAATAGATAATGACAGAAAGCCCAATGCAAAGCATTTTGCGAATTTGTTTACTAACATGATTATAATTATTAAGGGTTATTATTAAAATTTAATTACTGAAGAAAATATCTGAACTTAACGGCAAAAGCACGTCCTGGCTTTTGAACTTTAAAGTAGTCGTAAACCTTAACATCAGTAATATTTCTACATTCGAATGCGAGATTGTATTTTCCTTTCAAAAATGAATAGGCAACCATTGCATTCTGGGTAAATTGTTCAGGAATAGCTTTTTTAGTTTCTAACTCTCCTAAAACCGGCCAAGTCAGATAAAAAGCATCGATATAATTTGCGCTTACATTCAAAGAAAGCTTGTCTCCTTGATATTTGACATTTTTAAAATTAAAAGTCAAATCAGCATTTCCATAAAAAATGGGAACGTTTGGTAATTGTGCATCATACAATGCATCAGGACTTGTTGTTCCTGTTTTGTATTTGTTTTTGTTAAGGCTTTTTTGGTATGTTGCATTTACCTCGAACGTAAGTAAATCGGTGTAACCGTATCGAAGAACTCCATCAATACCTGATACTTGTACATTTTGCAAGTTTTCAAATACTGTTTTATCTCCATCTTGTCTTTCTCTAATAAAATCTTTTGCTTCTCTGTATATTAAACTGGTTTCAGCATTAAAGTGATTTTTTTCTTTTTGAAGAATAAAAGCAAGTCCCAAATTTGCGTTGTCACTGCTCTCTGGTTTTAAGCCAATATTGCTGTTTACAGTTAAACCATCTCCAAGCATTTCGATTGCAGCCGGCAAACGATATGCATGCTCATAAGATCCTTTTATTTGTAATTTATCCGATAAATGATAAGCTGTAGTAGTGCCATAACCATAATTAGTCGATGTCGTT
Organism: Flavobacterium sp. YO64; assembly: GCF_004119505.1. NCBI lineage: Bacteria > Pseudomonadati > Bacteroidota > Flavobacteriia > Flavobacteriales > Flavobacteriaceae > Flavobacterium > Flavobacterium sp. YO64. The sequence continues at coordinate 159,624 of NZ_NRQV01000004.1, forward strand.
GATTGCGTTATTCCGCCAGAAATCATTTTGGTTTCTAAATCAAACATTTTTCCAAAAGCAGAAATAGCCAATCGATTATCTAAACCGCTGAAGTTATACCCCAATCCTAAAATGTTTTTATTAATTGTTGGTTCACCAAGCTCAATTACTGTTAAATATTCATCTGTTTCTTTACGTTTATAACCTAAATAAGAATAATTTACAGCCAGCGAATGCTGCTCGCTCACTTGGTATTTTAAATTAGTTGTAAGCTGGGCATTTTCTTCATCATAAACATAAATACTCTTGTTTCCCAGTTCTCCTTTATCGCTGTTTCCTGCAAATTGTCTGTATACATAATTCCCTGTCCAATCATACACTCTTGACGATGTATCTACAGATCTGTTGTTTACCAAAGCGTACGTACTGTTTACATTTAGCGATAATCCTTTAGTAAACAGATTGTCTTTTTTATATTTTAAAGAAGTAATAAAACTTTCACTGTCTGTAAATGCCTGTCCAACCACTTTTTGCATTGATCTTCCCTGCTGAATTTCCTTTTTATTGCCAGACATCGCAAAACCAACAAGCAAATAATCCGCAAAACTTTTGTTCTTAAATCCTGCCTCAGCCATTATAGTTCCTGACTTGTAACCGTCGTGAAAGTGTTTGTATTTTTGTTCTGGCAAAAACTTCGAGGTGTTTTTATCAACTACACTTACATCTACTTTATAATCGTTATCTGAGTAATTTGCAAAAGCATTAATATTAGCAATAAACCCATCTTTACCAGAAAATCTAGTGTTTACAGCCGCTCTATGAGTATTAAAAGAACCATAACTGTAAGAAGCATCGATGTAGCGGTTTACGTTTTTATTTGTAATAATATTTACTGCGCCTCCCAAAGCGTCTGCACCCAATTCTACAGGAACAACACCTTTGTAAACATCAATTCTTTCAGCCATATTTACCGGAATATTATTTAAGGTAAGTGATGAACCATAACTATCCATAGGCACTCCGTCAAGAAAAAACTTAACTTGATTTCCTGAGAAACCATTTAATGAAAAGTTGAACGCAGATCCTAATCCTCCATATTCACGAATACGTACTCCTGTAGTTTTATTTAAAACCTGATTTAAATCGGCAGTTGTATTGTATGTTTTTTTAAGATCGACAGAAGTAATGTTGTATGCCTGCTCTCGGGCGCGCTGTACTTTCGACTTTCCCTTTACAGCAACTTCGTTTAAAGCTGCCATATCTTCCTCCATTGTTATATTCTGAGTTGGTTTGCCGCCTTGTTTAAGCGAAACTGCCGCTTCTGTAGTTTTAAAACCAACATGAGTAATCAATAAAATATAGTCTCCACTTTCGGCATTAATTTTATATTCTCCTTTAGTATTAGTTAATGTTGCGTAAGCGGTTCCTTTTAGTGCTACCGAAACGCCTTCAGCTGGCTTGCCTTGATTTGTTAAAATAACTCCGGTTAAGTTTACTTTGTTTTTTTGTGAGTACCCTTGAAGTGAGGTGAAAATAATCGTGATCAAGAGTAATAATCTACTTATTTGCATCAGATAAATATGGTTTGAAAATTAAATTGACAACAAACTTAGCCTCTTTCAATAGTTTTTCCAAACTATTTTTAATTATTCTAAATAAGAATAATAATTAACTTTTAAACTTAAAAATCAATAAAAAAAACAGCGTTCCTTAATCAATAATTAACTTTAGCTTAAGATTTGATTAATATTTTCAATCATAAAAGTTAAATTATAGAACACTTTTTTAAGGAAAAACAAAATTTAACGCATAAAAAAAGCCCGCTTAATACATAAACGGGCTTTAAAAATTCTATTTTAGGACTTATAAATCCAAATCTGAAATTATATTTTTCATTTCTTCTATTACAATTTTAATATCTTCTTCGGCGGTTCTCCAATTTACAAATGAAGCTCTAATGCCTTTTTTATTTTGATAAACAGTTGGCGTCATAAATACTTTTCCTGTATCATTTAGCCGCGTTAAGAATTGAGCAACTTTATCTTGATTTTCATCTCCTTTTAAAGTAAAACAAACATTATTTAAACGAATTGGAGCAAGAAGTTCAAAGCGGCTGTCTTCAATAAGCTCATTTCCAAAATGCAGCGCAAGTAAAGCACTTTTTTCAATAATATCACAAAATCCTTCTTTTCCGTAAGCCACTAAAGAAAACCAAACTGGCAAAGCTCTTAAACGACGTGAGTTTTCTGGAAGAACATTTAAATAATTAAAATTTTCAAGCGGGTTTCCTAAATAAGGTGCATTCGAATTTTGAAACGTTTCAATTTGTAGATTAATATGCTCTTTTTTTACCAAATAAAATGCACTTTCATAAGGAACATTCAACCATTTATGGCAATCAACAGCAATACTGTCTGCACCCTGCCAGCCTTCTACATAATGCTTATATTTCTCTGAAACTGCAGCGAAACCGCCAAAAGCTGCATCAATATGCCACCAAAAATTGTATTTCGATTTAAGAGCTGAAATCTCCTTAAAATCATCAAAATCAGCTGTATTTACCGTTCCTGCACTAGAAATTAAGATAAAAGGTTTCCCATTTAATTCTTTTATTTTTGTTTCTAAATCATCAATATCAATTGCTTCACGGTTACCTTCACTTGTTTTTACAACTGTATAATTCTGACTTCCAATTCCTAACATTGATAATGTTTTTAAAGAAGACGAATGCGGCATTGCGGTCAATATATTGATCGTCTCCGAAATTCCATTCTTAGCAAAATCTTTACCCAATTGTTTTCCAAACCATTGTCTCGCTACTCCTAAACAAGTAAAATTTGACATTGTTGCTCCAGTAACAAATCCGCCCATGAATGTATCAGGAAGTTCTAGTAATTGAAGTAATAAATGAATGGTTTCAAATTCTATTAAAGCTGAATTTCCGCCTTGTGCCGCGACTGCCTGTGTATTCTGATCGTAAATCGACGACAGCCAATCGCCTACAATTGAAGCAGGAGTTGATCCTCCAGTTACAAAACCCCAATAACGCGGGCCTGGCGAAGAGACTAATAAAGGAACCAATCTTTCATTAAATTCTATTAAAGCTTCTTCAGAACCCAAACCTAATTCGTTTAAAGCACGGTTTGTATCCACTTTATTTTTGCTAGAAGTTGGAATATTCTCAAGATTATTCAAGAAATCAATTCCTTGTTGTTTTGCTTTTTCTAAGATAACTTCGAAATTTTTTAGATCATGCTGCAGTATTGAATTCATATTATATAGTATTGATTTTCATACTGATTTTTCAGTAGAAAACAGGTTAATTAATATTTAATGTGAAAATGTAAAACGTACTTAAAAAGCTACCATTTGGTCTTTTCTGAAAATCTGGAAACCATCATAGAACAAATTACGTCGCCGTTTGCATTTAGTAAAGTAGCAATTGGATCAACCAGAGTTCCCAGAATCATGGCAACTGGCAACGCCTGTTCCATTGGAAAACCATAAACGGTGATGGCTAAAACTTCTCCTATATAACCTCCGTTTGGAATTCCGCCTTCGACAATCGAAACAATAATTGTAATTCCAAGTGCCAAAAGTATAGTTGAAGGTTCTGTAAAATCTTTTCCAAACATGGCAAACAAAAAGGTTATTTTTAAAATAGATGACATACTCGAACCATCTTTATGCAAAGGTGCTCCAAGCGGAATCACCAAATTACGAACATGTGCTGGAATTCCCATTTTTTGTGCCGCATCGAGATTTGCCGGAATCGTTGCAATACTGCTGCAAGTTCCAACTGCCGTTAATGAAGCGGTTACATTATTGCTCCAAAAAACTTTGAAAGCTCTTTTTCCGCCGGCAACAAGTGCATATAAACTAAAAAATACAAAGAAATAAAAAATGCAGGCGGCATAATAAACAGCCATAGGTTTTGCATAAACTCCAAACAACTGCGGTCCAAAAATACCGACTTGATAAGCAAAATAAGCTCCTAAACCAATTGGGGCAAATTTCATTATAATATTCAAAAGCTGCTTCATTACCTCGTTTCCTGAATCCAGAAAACTTTTGAAAGCATTTCCTTTTTCACCAGATTGTAATGTGGCAAAGCCGATTAAAAAGGAGAATATAATAAGCGCCAGCATGCTTTTTCGTGACAATAACTCGAAGAAATCATTTGCTGTAAGCAGCTTTGCGATTTGATCTCCAGCTGATCCGGATTGAATGTTTTCAAACGGAACTTTGGTAATAGCAATATCCTGATGAATTGGAAAAAGGTAAACGGCACAGATCATTACAATGCCAGAAATAAGAATTGTCGCGAGAAAAACCAATATCATTATAACAAACAGCTTTCCAAGTTTCTCTGTTTTTTCTAAATTGGCAATTGAAGAACCAATCGTAAAAAAGATAAGCGGGATAATTGCCGTAAAAAGTAAATTCAGAAATATATCGCCAATCGGTTTTATTATCAGAACTTTTTCTCCAAATACCAATCCTAAAATACTTCCTATAATAATCCCGCCAAGAAGCAAAAGTATGCTGCTGTAACTCTGTAAAAAATTGATTTTCTTAACTTCCATAAAATTTTAAGGATTATAATTCAGAAAGATTAAATAATAACGTAATGAAAGTACTCAAAAAACTGCGAAGATTTTTTTTTGCCACAGATTAAAGGATTAACACAGATTAAAAAATCCTTTTCTAATCTTTTTAATCTGTGGTAAAAAAATCTATTTCTCCAGAACAATCGTAGTAAAAGCTCTGTCGACTAATTCTCCTGTTTTGCTTTTTACTTTTTCGGTTTGGGTTTCTGTATAGACGATTTTAAAAGGCGATTTCTTAATTAATTCTTGTGCTTTTTCAGTACTGTATAATTCGAATTCAAATTGAGTAAATGGAAGCTGCTTCATGAAATCTTCTTCCGCAAATGTTAAGCAGAAATTCCCATTCGGCTTTAGTACTCTGTAAATCTCTGCTAATAATTCTTCCGGCTTTTGCCAAAAATAAATCGTATTTACCGTAAATATTTTATCAAAAAAATCATTTTCAAACGGAATTTTATTTCCGTCATAAAGCGAAAAGAAAGCTTGTTTTTGAGAAACAAAATTTCGATTAATTTGGCGCGCTTCCTGAAACATCAATTCCGACATTTCCAGTCCGTAGTATTTTAAATTTTTGGCTTGTTCAAACAGAAATTCAACATGTCCTGCATTTCCGTGACCCAATTCTAGAATTTTGTTTTCGTTTGATACATTCAAATTTTGAATCGAATGGCGTGTCATATTGATGTTCGTTTCGTTCATCATATTTCCCATTTCGATTCCTTTTTCTCCTGTTGGAAGTTTTAACTGAGAGGCTATGGCTTGTAGTTCTTCTTGTTTCATTACACGAAAATTTTAAACTTCTAAATTAAACAAAATCCTTCGAGAATTCGTTATCGTCTGAATTCCAATTTTATGCCATTTTTGTCATTCCGAGGAACGAGGAATCGCACTAGAAGCTCTATAAAGATTGGATTCTCTTTGTGGAGTTACTTGCGGAGATTTCTCCTTCGTCGAAATGACAAGTTTGAGTCGAAAACTTTTAAAAAACCTGACTCGCGATCTGACGAATATTCTCTGATTTGCCCATTGAATAATAGTGTAAAACAGGAACTCCGGCAGCTTTTAATTCAAGTGACTGCTGAATCGCCCATTCGATTCCGACTTGCTTGATTTCAGCGTTATTTTTGCATTTATAAACTGCATCGATTAAATCTTCAGGTAAATCAATTCTGAAAATTTGAGGCAGAATTTGCAAATGTCTTTGTACCGCAATTGGTTTAATTCCTGGAATAATTGGGATTGTAATACCTATTTCTCTTGCTTTTTCTACAAAAGCAAAATATTTCGAATTGTCAAAAAACATTTGTGTTACCACATAATCTGCTCCTGCATCTACTTTTTCTTTAAATCTTTTTAAGTCAGATTGTAATGATGGTGATTCTAAATGTTTTTCAGGATAACCTGCAACACCTATACAGAAATCGGCCTTGTTATCAATATCCATCACTTCATGAAGATATTTTCCACAATTCAAATCATTAATTTGTTTAACCAAATCAATCGCAAAATGATTTCCACCAGCTTTTGGCACAAAAGATTGTTCATCTTTCATAGCGTCGCCACGAAGCGCCATCACATTATTAATTCCTAAATACTGACAATCAACCAGCATATATTCTGTTTCTTCCTGTGTAAATCCGCCGCAAAGTAAATGTGGAACGGTGTCTACGTTGTATTTATGTTTTATAGAAGCGCAAATTCCAAGCGTCCCTGGACGCATACGAGTCAGTTTTTTATCTAAAAGTCCGTTGCCCTTGTCTATGTAAATATATTCTTCACGCGAAGTTGTTACGTCAATAAACGGCGGTTTAAACTCCATCAACGGATCAATATTATCGTATAATTCCTGAATACTTTTTCCTTTTTGAGGCGGAATAAGTTCAAATGAGAATAATGTATTTCCTTTGGCGTTTTCTATATGCTCTGTTACTTTCATTTCTTAAGTTATGAGTTATGATTATGTTTTTGAATCGTTTGTGTAAAAAATCTGAAATCAAAAACTTAAATCAATCTTTTAGTTTAAAGTCTGAATGTCGAAAGTCGAAAGTCACATTCTTTGAGACTTTATGACTTTTGACTTTATGACTATATTTTAATCTGCTATATTAGGATTTAACCATTTCATGGCGTAATCAGTTGGAACATTACGTCGTTTGGCGTAATCTACCACCTGATCTTCTTTTATTTTTCCGAGTCCGAAATATCGACTTTTCGGATTTCCGAAATAATATCCTGAAACCGATGAAGCCGGCCACATCGCCATACTTTCTGTCAAGGTAACTCCAATTTCTTCAGCTACATTTAAAAGTTTCCAAATCGTTGGTTTTTCCAAGTGATCTGGACAAGCTGGATAACCTGGAGCAGGACGAATTCCTTTATAATTTTCTTTAATCAATTCTTCGTTGGTTAAAGATTCGTCACTATCATAACCCCAGAAATCTTTACGCACTTTTTCGTGAAGATATTCAGCGAAAGCCTCAGCAAAACGATCGGCTAATGCCTTAACCATAATTGAATTGTAATCGTCTAAGTTCTTCTCATATTCGGCAGCCCATTCATCTACACCAAAACCAGTTGTTACGCAGAAAGCTCCCATATAATCTTCGATTCCGCTTTCTTTTGGCAGAATAAAATCGGCCAAAGCAATGTTTGGAGCGCCTTTTGTTTTTTGTGATTGCTGACGAAGCGTTAAGAATTTCTCCAGAACTTTTCCGTTTTCATCACGCAATTCGATATCGTCGTCATCAACCTGATTTGCAGGGAAAATTCCGTAAATACCTTTTGCTTTAAGTTTTTTCTCTTCTAGAATTACTTTCAGCATCGCCTGAGCATCTGCAAAAACAGAAGTAGCTTGTTCACCCACAACCTCATCAGTTAAAATTGCCGGATATTTTCCGTACAATTCCCAAGTCTGAAAAAACGGCGTCCAGTCGATATACGGAACCAAAACATCCAATTCAACTTCGACAATTTGTTTGCCAATTACTTTTGGTTTAGTTGGTGTATATTCCGACCAATCCAATGGTAATTTATTTTTACGCGCATCTTCAATAGTTAAGAAATTCTTATCTCTTGAACGATTTAAAAATGTTTCTCTAAACGAATCGTATTCTGCACGAATATCTGCCGCATATATTTTTCGGTTATGATCTAACAGATTTCCTGCAACGGTAACGGCTCTCGAAGCATCGTTTACGTGAATTACAGTTTCTCTGTATTGAGGCGCGATTTTCACGGCGGTATGCGCGCGCGAAGTGGTTGCTCCACCAATCATAATCGGGATTTTAATTCCTTGTTTGTCTAATTCTTTGGCCAAATAAACCATTTCGTCAAGCGAAGGCGTGATCAGTCCGCTTAATCCGATGATATCAACTTCGTGTTCGATCGCTGCTGCAATAATTTTTTCCGGAGGCACCATAACACCAAGATCTACAATCTCATAATTGTTACAAGCCAAAACTACCGAAACGATGTTTTTACCAATATCGTGAACGTCGCCCTTTACAGTTGCCATCAGGATTTTTCCGTTTCCTTGTTTGTCTCCGGCTTGTTTGCTCGCTTCGATAAATGGCAGTAAATAAGCTACCGCTTTTTTCATTACACGTGCCGATTTTACAACTTGAGGCAAGAACATTTTTCCGCTTCCGAATAAATCTCCAACAACATTCATTCCCGTCATCAAATTGATTTCGATAACTTCAATTGGTTTTGTCGCAGCCAAACGAGCTTCTTCAACATCTTCTTCAATAAAAGCATCGATTCCTTTTACTAATGAATGTGTAATTCGTTCCTGAACCGTTCCAAAACGCCATTCCTGAACTACTTTTTCATCGCTCTTTGCTTCGCCTTTTACATTTTCTGCAAAATCTAAAAGTCGTTCTGTCGCATCATCGCGTCTATCTAAAATTACGTCTTCAACGTGTTCTAATAAATCTTTCGGAATATCATCGTAAATCGTCAACATCTCCGGATTTACGATTCCCATCGTCATTCCGTTTTTAATCGCGTGGTATAAAAACACCGAGTGCATGGCTTCACGAACCGTATCATTTCCTCTAAAAGAAAACGAAACGTTACTTACTCCACCACTAATATGTGCGTGCGGAAGGTTTTCACGAACCCATTTTGTTCCTCTAAAGAAATCCAAAGCGTTTAAGCGATGCTCTTCCATTCCAGTTGCAACTGGGAAAATATTCAAATCGAAAATAATATCCTGCGGAGGAAACCCTACTTTGTTTACCAAAACATCATACGAACGCTGACAAATCTCGACTCTACGATCGTAATTATCGGCCTGACCTACTTCGTCAAAAGCCATGATAATGGCCGCCGCTCCGTAACGTTTGATTAGTCGTGCGTGATGAATAAAGGCTTCTTCGCCTTCTTTTAACGAAATCGAGTTTACAACGCTTTTTCCTTGTACTACTTTTAAACCTGCTTCAATGATTTCCCATTTCGAACTGTCGATCATAATCGGGACTCTCGAAATGTCTGGTTCTGCAGCAATTAAATTCAAAAATTTAGTCATTGCAGTAACGCCGTCAAGCATTCCTTCATCCATATTAATATCGATGATTTGTGCTCCTCCTTCTACCTGTTGTCTTGCAATATCAAGCGCCTCGTCATATTTCTCTTCCTTGATTAATCTTAGGAATTTTCTTGAACCTGTTACATTCGTACGCTCACCAACATTCACGAAAACACTTTCGGGCGTAATAATCAATGGTTCTAATCCTGATAATACAAGGTCTCTTCTTTTTTCTGTCATTTCTTTCTAAGTTACTAAGATCCTGAGATTCTAAGGTTCTAAGTTTTTTATTCTATTTTCTTTCCTACGAGGTTTTTAAAACCTTGTAGGTATATTCGTTTTCAATATTTTAATTTGGGTGTGTCCTTCGGCCGGGCTATCCGTTACAAGTCCTTGACCAATTCCGTTTCACTACATTGGTCTGCGGGTTTTTCACTTCTATCCCTCACGCAGATTCGGTTTCATAAGACGATTTATCATAAATTCATTCTTATAATACATTTATTTCCATTTTGATTTTTCTAAATATTTACCCGTTGCACCATCATCATATTCATAATATTTAGTTTTGACAAAACCCGCTTTAACGATTGCTAAAGAATCAGGTTTTAATTCCTCTTCTAAGAAAATTTCATTCTCTTCAGGTTTATTCAAATCGTATTTTACTTTATAAAACTTATTTATCTCTTTATACAAATTATTTTGACGGGTCCTGTTTCCAATCTTTCCCAAAATCTTTCGATCTGTATAAAAATAATATCTTACAACTTTGTGTCTTTCTGTACCTTCATTTATAGTTACTAATGCAATCGTTTCTCCTTTGAAAGATTTTCTATAATCATTTTTTTGACCAAAATATATTTGGTAGATTATAAAACTAACTACTCCGAAGAACAGAAAAGTTTTCCATTGATTTGTTTTACTTTCCAACGTTACTTTTATCATTTTTAATTTCAAAAGCAAAATTAATTTGGCAATTTATTCAAGAACCGGCGCAACTCTAGGCTTATAATCCTTCGCAACTTCAGCCATTAATCTAATATGATCTGGAGTTGTTCCACAACAACCTCCGATGATATTAATCAAATTATCGTCTAAATATTCTTTAATGAAAGCCTGAGTTTGTTCTGGTGTTTCATCGTATTGTCCGAATGCATTTGGCAATCCTGCATTTGGATGTGCTGAAACATTAAATTGTGTATGCTGTGATAATGTTTTTAAATACGGTTTCAACAAATCGGCTCCAAGTGCACAATTGAATCCTACACTTAATAACGGAATATGCGAAACGGAAATCAAAAACGCTTCAACTGTCTGTCCAGAAAGTGTCCTCCCTGAAGCATCGGTAATTGTTCCTGAAACCATGATCGGAATATCAATATTACGTTCTTCTTTTACTTCTTCGATTGCAAAAAGTGCTGCTTTTGCATTTAATGTATCGAAAATGGTTTCTACCAAAAGTAAATCACAGCCACCGTCCATTAAAGCTTCAGCTTGTTGTTTGTAGGCAATTCGTAAATCGTCAAACGTTACGGCTCTGTAACCCGGATCGTTTACGTCTGGTGACATACTTGCCGTTCTATTTGTTGGCCCGATTGAACCGGCTACGAAACGTGGTTTTTCTGGATTTTTTGCGGTAAACTCGTCGGCTACTTGTCTTGCGATTTTTGCCGATTCGTAGTTTAACTCGTAAACCAAATCTTCCATGTGATAATCGGCCATACCGATTGTCGTTCCTGAGAAAGTATTGGTTTCTACAATGTCAGCACCAGCTTCGTAATAAGCGGCGTGCACATCGCGAATCGCTTGTGGTTGTGTTAGGGATAGTAAATCGTTATTTCCTTTTAATGGATGCGGGAAATCTTTGAAACGCTCTCCTCTAAAATCTTCTTCTGAGAAATTATAGCGCTGCAACATTGTTCCCATTGCTCCGTCAAGGATTAGGATATTTTTTTTATTGCTTCTTGTATCGTAATTGCCATATTCTTTTGTTTTAGCTTCTAAGACGCTAAGGTTCTAAGATGCTAAGTTTTTTATTATGATTGTGAAGTTTAACCTTCGATATTTTTTTCACATTAATTCCAAAAGTGCACTAGTGCTAGCTCATTAGCCCCGATTGAGCCGGTATTCTCGCAATGAAATGGAGAGATATAGGCGAAAGCGGGAACTATTGACTGCAAAAATGCGCCAATGATTCGCTCCTGATACAGAATCTGTTTCAGTAAATATTATATGTTATCGAGAAAAGTTTTGAGAAATACGAGTATGTATTTGTGTTATCTATCTTTAATACTGGAAAATGTCGTATAAAGTAGAATTTAGCACCTTCTTTATGATAAAGGGTTGCTAAGGTTTCATCGGGTCTATCCCTCCGCCTTTCGTGATAACTGACAATAATTTTAAGAACAGTGCAAAGGTATGAAATAGGGTTTCGATTTGCAAATGTTTTTTTTCTAAGGTTCTGAGGTTCTAAGGGACTAAGATGCTAAGGTTTTATCTTTTACGCGATTTAGCTCCAGAGGAGCATAATATTTATAGAAAAACAATCATCACAACATAAAAGCTCCAGCGGAGCGACATATTATTTCGCTCCACTGGAGCTCTTTTGCAAACGGATATTTTTTTTCTATAAATATTTCATCTCTCTGGGATTATTAAAAAAAGCCCAAACTAAAAGTTTGAGCTTTGTATATAAAAAACCTTAGCATCTTAGTCCCTTAGAACCTCAGCACCTCAGATTAAACAATCGCTTTAACAACTGCTTTTGGAGCTTCTTTACGAGTTCCGTCGAAACCGTCTACACCAGAAACTGTTGTATATTTCAATACGTATTTTTTACCTGGATTGATGATTTGGTATGCAGCTTGACACATTAAAGTTGCTTCGTGGAAACCACAAAGGATTAACTTTAATTTTCCTGGATATGTGTTTACGTCTCCAATAGCAAAGATTCCAGGAATGTTAGTTTGATAATCTAATGCATTGTTTACTTTAATGGCATTTTTTTCGATTTCTAATCCCCAGTCTCCAATTGGACCTAATTTTGGTGTTAATCCAAAAAGTGGAATGAAATAGTCACAATCAATTTTACGGTGTGCTCCGTTTTCTTCTATATCTAATGATTCAACATGCTCAGCACCGTTGATTCCGATAACTTCTGCTGGTGTAATTAATTTAATTTTTCCAGCTGTTTTTAATTCCTGTACTTTTTCTACAGAATCTAAAGCACCTCTAAATTCATTTCTTCTGTGAATTAAAGTTACTTCTGAAGCTACGTTTGCCAAGAAGATACTCCAGTCTAAAGCTGAATCTCCTCCTCCTGCAATAACAACTCTTTTGTCTCTGAATTTCTCTGGATTTTTGATGAAGTATTTTACTCCTTTATTTTCATAAAACTCAATATCTTCAATAAGTGGTTTACGCGGCTCAAAACTTCCTAAACCTCCAGCAATTGCGATAACTGGTGCATGAAATTTAGTTCCCTTATTTGAAGTTACGATGAAAGAACCGTCTTCTTGTTTTTCGATTGTTTCTGCACGTTCTCCTAAAGTGAAGCCTGGCTCAAATTGTTTGATTTGCTCTTGCAAACCATCAATTAAATCTCCTGCTAATACTTCTGGGAATCCCGGAATATCGTAAATTGGTTTCTTTGGATATAACTCTGACAGCTGTCCTCCTGCTTGTGGAAGTGCATCTAAAATGTGGCATTTTAATTTTAACAATCCTGCCTCGAAAACGGCAAATAAACCTGTTGGTCCTGCTCCAATTATAAGTATATCTGTTTTAATCATTATGGTTGTTGTTTATAATCATTCTTAATAATACAAAGAAACGAATAATTTATTCTACTAACAATGATTTTTATCATTATTCATTTCTCTTATATGTTACTCTTTATTTTTTAATGAAGATGTGATCTCGTTCATTCTTTTAACCTTTTCTTCAAAATTACCTTTTAAGGTTTTTCTGTATTCATTTAGGTTTTCAACCATTTGGTTAATATCCTCAGGAATTACTTCTTCAAAAAACTCCCGAAGCCTTTTGGCTGTTGTTGGCGATTTTCCGTTTGTTGAAATCGCGATTTTCACATTTCCTTTTGTCACGATTCCGCCTAGATAATAATCGCATAAATCTGGCGTATCGGCTATATTGCAAATCAAATAACGTTTTCTGGCTAAATCGTAAACCCTTTTATTCACTTTTAAATTGTCTGTACAGGCAATTACCATGTGACGTTTTTTGATCATTTTCTTTTTGAACTTCGCTTCCGTCAATTTAATTGATGGATGATTTTCGGCTAAAACTTTAATTTCTAAATGAAAATCCGGTGCTACAACCTCAACATTCGCATTTGGACTTGACTTTAGCAAGAAAGAAAGCTTTTCTAAACCTACATTTCCTCCACCCACAATTAAAACATTCAGATTGTGAAGTTTTAAGAATATGGGATATAATTCGTTCTGTTCCATTTTAATTTATTTTCATCTAACCAAAATTAGATGATTTTTTGATGCGTATTGAATTAAATATCCATGCATTCCCGAGGTTGAAACCTCGGGCTATGTTTTAATTATCTTGCGATTTCTTTCGTCAAAAATTCTTCGTAGAATCCTTTTAATTTATTGCTTTCTCTCACAACTTCTCCAAGAACAATAATCGCAGGAGAACCTAATTCTTTTTGTTTTACAACTTCCAAAATCGAATCAACTGTTCCAACTCCTACTTTTTCTTCTGCTGTCGTTCCGTTTTGGATGATGGCAACTGGTAAATTTCCTTTATCTTCTTTTTGAAACAAATCGATTATTTGAGGCAATTTGTGCATTCCCATCAAGATCACAACAGTTGCAGAAGATTTGGCTGATAAAGCAATATCCGAAGATAATTTTCTATCAGAAGTTGTTCCTGTAATTGCCCAAAAGCTTTCTGAAACGCCTCTTTTTGTAATCGAAATTCCCTGACTTGCAGGAACTGCAACTACTGATGAAATTCCGGGAACTACGATTGTTTCTATTCCGAAACTTTCTGCGAATTCTACTTCTTCACTTCCTCTTCCAAAAATAAACGGATCTCCGCCTTTTAACCGAACTACGTTTCCGTAAGTCAGTGCATTATCTACAATCAATTGATTGATTTGATCTTGCGTGTAAGCATGATTTCCGATTCTTTTGCCGACAAAAATTCGGATGGCATTTTTGGGTGCATAATCCAGAATTTCTTCGTTAGCCAAAGCGTCGTATAAAACCACATTAGCTTCAGCCAATGCTTTTACAGCTTTCAGCGTAAGTAAATCGGGATCGCCCGGACCTGCACCGACTAAAGTTATTTTGGGTTTTATATTATGCATTTTCTAATTCCTGAGCTCTAAAAGTTTCGATTTTATCAAAGAAAACTACTGCCTGAGCAATGTAATCTTTAGCGAAAGCTTCTGATGGTTCATTTTTATTGATTTGGTAAACCAAGTCTTTAAAAGTTGAGTTTAATTCGATTTTATTATTTTCAACAAAAACAGTGTCAAACAAGTCTACAATTCCTGCGTGGTGATTTGTTTTTTGGTTTTCAGACAACAATAAAGCTTTTGCTCCATTTACAAATCCTGCGTAAGCATGATAAATCGCATCTGACCATTTTTTCTCGTCGAATGATTCTTGAGCTAAAAACAATTTCTCTTTAGCTTCAAACAATAAAGTCGCAACTAAATCGATCACAACTCCGGCACATTCTCCAACTCCAACTGCTTTTACGTAATTGTCTGCGTTACCCCAATCCACAAAATCAGCTTCTGTTAAATTGGTTACATCTGCAAAAGGTTTTAAGATTTCATAGAAATATTTTTCTCCTTTTGTATCATAATAATCTAGGAATTTTTGTCCGCTTCCGTTAGTATCAAAATCATTTAAAATGGTACGCAACGCATCTGGGCCTCTACGACTAGGCACTTTGATTACTTTATCAGCAAAACGTCCTGCTCCATCTCCTAATCTTCCTCCACCCAATAAAACTTGTAAAGCCGGAGCAACTAATTTTCCTGAGTTGATAGACATTCCTTGGAATCCAATTGCAGACATATTGTGCTGTCCGCAGGCATTCATACAGCCTGAAATCTTAATTTCGATTTCACGGTTGTTTAAATATTGAGGATATTCAGCAGTTAAAACTCTTTCTAATTCTTCTGCAATACCGGTACTACTTGCAATCCCCAAGTTGCAAGTATCTGTACCCGGACATGCCGTAATATCTCCAACTGAATTATATCCTAGCTGAACAAAATCCAACTTCGCTAATTCTTGATAAAAGAAAGGAAGATTCTCCTCTTTTATGTGTCGTATTACAATATTTTGACGCAATGAAAAACGCAATTCATTTGCTCCGTAATTTTTAATTAAATCGGCTAATAATCTCGCTTTATCGGTATAAAAATCTCCTAATAAAACTTTAATTCCGATAGCGTAATAACCGTCTTGTTTTTGCTTGATTACATTCGATTTTTTCCACGCTTCATACGCTTTTGTATCTTCGATTGTAACTTGCGGAACTTCTAAAACTGGTTCGGTAATTGGACCGTCAAAAGCGGTTGTATCAATTTCGTAGGTTTCAAACGCAATGGCTTTTTTCTCTTGTTCAACCAAATCAAGGAAAACATCTCTTCCCATTTCTTTGATTAAGAATTTCATACGCGCTTTCATTCTTTTGGCACGCTCACCATATCTATCAAAAACACGGATGATTCCTTCTGCTGTTGGAATGATTTCGTTTACCGGAACAAACTCTGAAAGTAATTCGGCATGTGCTGGCTGAGATCCTAAACCTCCTCCAAACATGATTTTAAAACCTTTTTGTCCGTCTTTAATTTTCGGAATAAATCCTAAATCGTGTAAATAACTCAAAGCTGTATCTTCATCTGAAGAAGAGAACGAAATTTTGAATTTACGTCCCATTTCCTGACAAATTGGGTTTCTTAACAAATATTGAAAAAGTCCGTGTGCATAAGGCGAAACATCAAATGGTTCGTTTACGTCAACTCCAGCCAATTCACTTCCTGTAATATTTCTAACCGTGTTTCCACAAGCTTCACGAAGTGTAATATCGTCTTTAGCCAAATCTGCCCAAAGCTCAGGAGTTCTGTCTAAACTAACGTAGTGAATCTGGATATCCTGACGTGTTGTAATGTGCAAACGTCCTGTAGAATATTCATCAGAAACTTGTGTAATACGCACCAATTGCTCGCTGGTTACTTTTCCATACGGCAATTTGATACGAATCATCTGAACGCCTTCCTGACGCTGTCCGTAGATTCCACGCGCTAAACGAAGACTACGAAAACGCTCATCATCAATTTTTCCTCCACGGAATAAGTGAATCTTTTTTTCTAATTCGATAATCTCCTTCTGAACTACCGGATTTTCTATTTCTGTTCTAAAACTTTCCATTTCTCTTTTTCGCTTTAGGCTTTAAGCTTTAGGCTCTAAGCTTTTTAAACTTTGTGTTTTTCTTGCTTTTGGCTTTAGGCAATAAGCGATAAGCTTTCTTGCGAGCCTTTTTATACATTTTTGCAAAAAGCTTAAAGCCTATAGCTTAAAGCTTACAGCAGGTTTACCTAATAAATCCTACTCCTGCTGTTGTGTTAGTTGCTGTATCAATTAAGATAAAAGCTCCGTTTGATTTGTTTTCGTTGTATGAATCAAAGTATAACGGTTTGCTTAATTTGATCGTTACTTCTCCAATTTCGTTAATTGCTAATTGTGAAGCCTCTGTCGTTCCTGAGTAATCTGTTGCAATTGTATTTTTGATGCTTTCTACTTTTGCTAAAACTCTATTTGTATTGTGTTGTACCAAATATTTAGTTCCTGGAACCAGTTTTTTACTGTCCATCCAACAAACTGTTGTCGTGATATCTTTTTCAATTTTTGGAAGTTCATCTGATTTTACAATCATGTCGCCTCTCGTAACATTGATATCATTTTCTAATTCGATTGTGATTGATGAACCTGCAACGGCTTCGTCGAATGTTTTATCAAAAAAGTGAATCTTAGATACTTTTGATTCTGTTAAAGAAGGGAGAACCGTTACGGCATCACCAACTTTGATTGAGTTTCCGTATAATTTTCCAGCGTAACCTCTAAAATCGTGGTATTCTTCTGTTTTTGGACGAATCACAGTCTGAACTGGGAAACGTGCTTTTCCTGCTTCAAAAACATCAGAAGCATGCAATCCTTCTAAATGTTCCAATACGGTTTGCCCATCGTACCAAGGCATATTTTCTGATTGATCAACCACATTTCCACCGTTGATTGCACTTAACGGAATGTAACTTACGTTTTGTTCCTTGAAAGTACTTTTTGCATTTAATGCCTGAAAATCAGCTTTGATTTTATTGAAAACTTCTTCTGAATAATCAACCAAATCCATTTTATTAATCGCAACAATTACTTCTTTTACTCTCAATAAATTATTGATAAAAAAGTGACGGTATGTTTGCTCAATTACTCCTTTTCTAGCGTCAATCAAAATGATCGAAACCTGAGAAGTCGAAGCTCCTGTAACCATGTTTCTGGTATATTCTACGTGACCCGGAGTATCGGCAATAATGTAACTTTTCTTTGCAGTCGAAAAATAAATATGCGCAACATCAATCGTAATTCCTTGTTCTCTTTCTGCTACTAATCCGTCAGTTGCCAAAGAAAAATCAAGGTAATCGTATCCTTTTTGTTTACTGCTTTTTTCGATTGCTTCTATTTTATCAGTTGTCAACGATTTTGTGTCGTACAATAATCTTCCGATCAAAGTACTTTTTCCGTCATCTACACTTCCTGCTGTTGCTATTTTTAAAACGTCCATCTTATATATTGTTTCAGGTTTATTTTTTTGTTTCAGGTTTCAAGTTTCATGTTGCTAACCTTTGAACTAAAATTTAAATCTGCATGTTTTTGTTTTCTTGATTCTACTTTTTAATTATCAATTGTTAATTATTAATTATCAATTAAAAATAACCTTGTTGTTTTCTCTTTTCCATTGCGGCTTCAGAACGTTTATCATCGATTCTGGCACCTCTTTCAGAGATTGTTGATTCTCTGATTTCGCCTACAACTTCTTCGATTGTTGCTGCGTAAGATTCAACTGCTGCGGTACAACTCATATCTCCAACGGTTCTGAAGCGAACAATTCTTTCTTCGATTTGTTCGTCTTCTTCTTGGTACACAAAAGGAGAATGCGACCAGATTAAACCGTCTCTCAAAAAAACTTTTCTTTTATGTGAAAAATAGATTGACGGAATCTCGATATTTTCTTTTTCGATATAACTCCAAACATCTAATTCTGTCCAGTTTGAAATTGGGAAAACACGAACGTTTTGTCCATTTTCGATTTTTCCATTTAAAATATCAAACAATTCAGGTCTTTGATTTTTTTCGTCCCATTGTCCAAAATCATCACGAACCGAGAAAATACGTTCTTTCGCTCTTGCTTTTTCCTCATCACGACGTGCGCCGCCAATACAAGCATCAAACTTAAATTCTTCAATTGCATCCAAAAGTGTTGTTGTCTGCAAGCTATTTCTACTAGAATATTTTCCAGTTTCTTCCACCACTTTTCCTTCATCAATAGCATCCTGAACATTACGAACGATCAACTCTAAACCTAATTCTTCTACCAATTTATCTCTGAAAGCAATGGTTTCAGGGAAATTGTGTCCCGTATCAACATGCAATAGAGGAAACGGAATCTTAGCAGGGAAAAAAGCTTTTTGCGCTAAACGCACTAATGTGATAGAATCTTTTCCTCCTGAGAAAAGTAAAACCGGTTTGTCAAACTGTGAAATTACTTCTCTGAAAATGTATATCGCTTCACTCTCTAAAGCGTTTGTTTTTAATACTGAACTCATTGTTTTTTTGTTTGATATTTTTTTAGTTTCAAGTTTTAGGTTTTAAGTTGTGAGTTATTCTAAAACTTTATACTATTTATTCTATTTTCTATTCTCTTGCCTCTAACTTCTTGCTTCTAGAAATCTCGACTTACTCTTTCTTAGCACTATGCAAACCACACTCTTTATGGCTCGATTCCCAATACCACCTTCCTGCTCTAATATCTTCTCCTGGAAAAATTGCTCTGGTGCAAGGAGCGCATCCAATACTTACGAAACCTTGTTTGTGCAATACATTTTGCGGAACATTGTTTTCAGATAAATACGTTTCAACTTCTTCTAAAGTCCATTTTAGTAACGGATTAAATTTGATTATTTCGAAGTTTCCATCATATTCAAACAAATGCAAATCTTGTCTGTTTTCTGATTGTTCGGCTCTTAATCCAGTAATCCAAACTGAATTTCCCGCTAAAGCTTTTCTTAATGGAACCACTTTTCGAATAAAACAACATTCTTTTCGGTTTTCAACTGAATCGTAAAAGCTGTTTGGTCCTTTTTCTTTTAGTAAATTTTCCACCGCTGTTGCTTCTGGAAAATAAACCTCAATAGGTCTTTTATACTTTTTTAATGTTTTGTGAAAAACGTCGTAAGTTTCCTGAAACAGTCTTCCTGTGTCTAAAGTAAAAACAGTGATATCAGTATTGCTTTTTGCAATGAAGTCTGTAATCACCTGATCTTCCTGACCAAAAGAGGTCGAAAAAATTACTTTCCCCGGAAACTCTTTTGCTAAAAAAACTAAGGTTTCATCAAGTGAAAAATCTTTAGTTTTCTCTAATAATTCTTGTACAATAATCGCACTCATAATCTCTCTTCCTTTCTAAAATTATTTTTACAATAATTTAGATAATGTTTTTAAACTCAATACTATAATTAGAACTCCAACCGCAACCATCATTGGTTTTCTTTTGATTTTATTTACCAAATATGCGGCTAATGGCGCTGAAATAACTCCTCCTAAAATCAATCCGATTATAACCTGCCAGCCGTGGATTCCTCCAAAAAGCATAAACGTAATACCACTTGCAAATGAAATCGCAAACTCAGCTGCATTTACTGAACCAATTGTATATCTTGGATTTCTTCCTCTTCCTAATAAGGTTGAAGTTACAATTGGTCCCCAGCCTCCGCCGCCAACTGAATCCATAAAACCTCCGAAAACAGCTAAATAACCCAGTTTTTTAGTTTTCTTTTTTACAATACTTTTCTTCAAGGCTTTTTTAATAATAATGACCGCCAAAACAATCATGTATACTGCAATAAATGGTTTAATAATATCTCCATTAATAACATCTGACAACAAATAAGCTCCTGTTATTGAACCTAAAACCCCTGGAATCAATAAATGTTTAACTAACTTTTTATTGATATTTCCAAATCTGTGATGTGAAAGAGCAGAAGCTCCCGTTGTAAACATTTCAGATACGTGAACCGCAGTACTGCTCACAACCGGCGGAACTCCATAGGCTAATAAAAACGACGTTGAAGTCGCTCCATATCCCATTCCTAAAGTACCGTCAACCAATTGAGCAAAAACTCCAATCGCAAAAAACACTAAAAATTCCTGATTGAATCCTGCAATAAAAGCATCTACAGAAAAATCAGCATAATGATTATAAATCAATGTTGATAATAAACCTACTAATAAAACTACTGGTATTACAATCCAAAGCTTTTCTTTTAATGAAGCTTCAGACTTCACATCAATACTATTTATTTTCAGTTCTTTCTCCATATTAATACTATTTGATTTATTATCAAACCTATTACCCTATCGGGTTAATAGATTACTTTGCAAAAATACTACTTATTTCTAAAAATCAAAACAATATTTTATTTTTTTTAAAGCTCTAATTATCTACAAATTACTGCTATAACCTTTCAATAAATTAATTTAACAAATAAAATCAAAACGCATCGTATTTAAACAACATCTCTCTTGAAAAGATTTGTTTTTTAAATACATTTTTTAATCTCTACAATATCTATAGGATAATTATAAAATTGTTGTTACTTTAGCGCCAAATTTTTTTTAGTTATGGATTTTCAAATAGGCCTTGTAATTGCAGGTTTAGTCGTTGGCTTTATTGTAGGACTAACTGGCGTTGGGGGCGGCTCTTTAATGACTCCAATTTTATTATACTTTGGCATTCCGCCAACTAAGGCCGTTGGAACCGATTTGCTCTACGCTGCTTTTACAAAAGCCGGCGGTATATTTGTTCACAACAAAAAAGGCAATATCAACTGGAAAATTACTGGCTGGCTCACTTTAGGAAGTGTTCCCGCTGCTTTAGTAACTTTATGGATATTAAACAGCATTAAAACAGATATTGAAACTATCAATCGCGTTATTAAATATAGTTTAGGCTGGGCATTATTGTTTACTTCAATTGCTATTATATTCAAAAAGAAACTTTTAAATTTCTCTCAAAAACATGCGGGAGATAAATTTCACAGCGAAAGCACTACTCAAAACATGCTTACGATTGGCATCGGAATATTATTAGGCGCCACCGTAACTTTAACTTCTATTGGAGCTGGTGCGTTAGGAACTGTAACTTTATTTTTCCTTTATCCGCTCTTGCCAACACCTCGTTTGGTAGGAACCGAAATTGCGCATGCTGTCCCTTTAACACTTGTTGCGGGTCTTGGTCATGCTTCGATGGGAAATTTAGATTTAGCTTTATTAGGTCAATTATTATTAGGATCGCTTCCAGGTATATATGTAGGAAGCAGTCTAAGCGGAAAAGTTCCTGATGCATTTCTTAGAAATTCGATCGCCGTAATGCTTTTCCTTGCTGGATATAAACTTATTTTTTAGAGATCATAGTATTACAATAAAAAATGACCATTTCAGAAATATGAAATGGTCATTTTTATTTTTAAAACAAATCATTAAAATGCAATATCGGCTAATGAATTACTTTCTAATATTTTGAGTGTATTATCTCTAACCTCGGTCATTAAACGTCGTGCGGCACAAGAATCTTCATCATCGCAATCGTCACATTTTTCATAAAAATTATGGCTCGCACATGGCAGCAATGCAATTGGACCTTCAAGAATACGGTACACTTTTGCCATACTAATATCTTTCGGATCTTTGATTAAATAATAACCTCCGCCTTTTCCTTTTTTTGCCCCTAAGAAACCTGAATTTCTAAGAAGCAATAAAATACTTTCTAGAAATTTAATCGAAATATGTTCGCTTTTCGCAATTTCGGCGATTTGTACAGGTTCGTTATTCTCGCGTCTGGCCAAATAAGTTAAAGCTTTAATTCCGTATTTTGTTTTCTTTGAAAGCATTTTTATATTTTAGATTGTAGACTGCTGTTTTTTAGATTCTCACTAAAATAAACAATCTTCATAGTTTTTCTGCAACAAAAATAGACTTTTTGAACGAGATTACTAACAGAATAAAAAACTATATTCTACCAAAACAGTATAGTTTATTGATTTACTTCTTGAACTCCTATTAAATTGAATTCATGAAATGATTTCACTTCTTCATCTAGTGCTTTTTTACTTACAACATAGGTTCCAGATATTGAATCATGCCATCCTCGAGAACCTCCTAAAAAAGTAAGTGCATCAAAAGGAATTAAACGGCAAAAACTTCTTTTTACAATAGTTCCAAAATCAGGTTTCTGACCATTTTCATCCACAACAATACTTCCTGTAATATATTTTCCTATTGTTCTGCCTAATAATCCTTCCATGGCAACATAATAAATTAACGAGACGATAATTGCAATAAGATTCCATCCTAAATCACCTAAACCATTCATCCAATCTGACAGTGCGGTAACATCAAGTAAGGCTGAAAGAACACCTATTACTGCTCCAATAAGGATTAAAATGACAAAAAAAGCAAAAAGGTCAATTATATAATGTAAAAAACGTGCTCCAGCTGACACCAATAATTTATCATCTAAAACGTAAGTAGAATTGCTCATGTGTAATGTGGCTTAGTAGTTGATTATTAATAACTTTTGATTTTGTAATTAACAAAAATATACTTTTTACCGACATCACAAAAAAAAGAAAGACCATTTTTTAACAGTAATTAATTTACAGTTAAAAAATGGTCTTTCTTTTTGTATTCTAAAATCTAGATTTTAGTCAAGCGCTTGCTTTAAATCGGCAATTACATCTTCTACGGTTTCTAAACCTACAGAAACACGTACTAAACCTTGCGTAATTCCAACTGCTAATTGATCTGCTTCAGATAATTTGCTGTGCGTTGTTGATGCTGGATGTGTTACAATTGATCTAGTATCTCCAATATTAGCTGATAATGAACAAAGTTTTATTGAATTCAGAAATTTTCTTCCCGCTTCAATTCCGCCTTTAATTTCAAATGCAATAATATTCCCGCCCGCTTTCATTTGCTTTTTTGCAATTTCGTATTGCGGATGCGATTTCAAGAATGGGTATTTTACGCTATTTACATTTGGATGACTTTCTAAAAACTCTGCTACTTTTAATGCATTTTCGCAGTGTCTGTCTACACGAACTGCCAATGTTTCTAAACTTTTTGAAAGAACCCATGCATTAAACGGTGATAATGCCGGCCCTGTATTTCTTGAAAACAAATAAATCTGTCTGATTAAATCTTCATTTCCAACCGTAATTCCGCCTAAAACACGTCCTTGTCCGTCAATTAATTTTGTAGCAGAATGTATTACCAAATGTGCTCCAAATTTAATTGGCTGCTGTAAATATGGCGTTGCAAAACAGTTGTCGATAATTAAAATCAGATTGTGTTTTTTTGCAATATCACCCAACAATTGTAAATCAATTACATCAACTCCAGGATTTGTTGGCGACTCTGCGTATAATATTTTTGTATTTGGCTTAATGAAACTTTCAATTGTTTCCGGCTTATTGATTTCAAAATACGATGTTTCAATATTCCATTTTGGAAAATAAGTCATAAACAAAGCGTGAGTAGATCCAAAAACGCTGCTTGCAGAAACAATATGATCGCCTGAATTTAATAATGCTGCAAAAGTTGAATAAACTGCTGCCATTCCAGTTGCGAATGCATAACCAGATTCAGCACCTTCCATTTTGCAAATTTTCTCTACAAACTCTGTAGTATTCGGGTTGCTGAAACGGCTGTAAATATTTCTTTCTTTTTCTTCTGTAAAAGAAGCTCTCATATCTTCGGCATCTTCAAATACAAAGCTTGACGATAAGTATAATGGCACCGAATGCTCTAGATACTGAGATCTTTCTAATTGTGTTCTTATGGCTTGTGTTTCAAAACCAAATTCTTCTGTATTCATTGTGTGTTGTTTTTTGTTTTTTTTGTTTCAAGTTTCAGGTTTCAAGTTTTAAGTTTTAAAAACTGAAATCTAAACTAAAAACAAGTCAACTATTTATGCGCAATCTGAGCATTTTCTAATTATCTAATTGACTAATTATCTAATTTTATAAAGCCTCGTTGTTTAAAACGACTTTGTATTTGATTGTTGCTGTTGGCTCAACTGTTTTAGCAACCGAACAGTATTTCTCGAAAGAAAGCTGTGCCGCTTTTTTAGCTTTTTCAGGATTGATATCGCCTTCTAAATAAAAAACCACATCAATTTCTTTAAAAGGCTTTGCTTCGCCAATTTGCACGCGCTCACCTTCAACCTCAGCATTAAAAGATGTAATTTCCTGACGCTGCTTTTTTAGAATCGAAATCATATCAATCGCACTGCATCCGGCAACGCCCATTAAAACTAATTCCATTGGACTAGCTCCTAAATCGCTTCCGCCAAATTCGGCTCTGCTGTCAACATCAACTACATGACCTCTTTCATTTTTTAATTTAAAATGAAACGCGTCGTTTACTCTGTTTAACGTAACTTTCATGGTATTTTTCTTTTTTTATTCTATATCAAAATCAATATTTCTTGCTTCTAAAACATTGATTTTACTTTCTATATCTATATGAAAACAATTGCTAAATAAAATCGCAAAACCTACTATCCATATTATAAAAATAATCCAAGTAGCTTCTTTTGCTGTAAATCTGGGTTCATTATTTTCATCAACACCTTTTATTACAAAAGGAAGTATGCCTAAAACTACAATAAATGAATTCCATAATATTGTAAAAATTAATAAACCAGTAATTGAATCATTCATTCCTGGAACGATCACGCTTTCTTCGTTATTTGAAGGATTCACGTAAACCAAGACTTTTTTACTGTTTTCTAATTTAGAATACAATCCGTCATGATCATCAATATTGTTCATCCCATAACCAAATGCAATTCTATTTCCTGAATACTTTTTCCCTTCAATAACATAAAGGTACCTAACAATAACTTCATACGATACTGTACCTTTATTCGAATGGGAAGTAATATTTGTTTTTTCAATATTGGCAGAAACTGGAATCCATCCTTTAGCTTGTACAGCTTTAAAAATATTATACGAACTAAACAATAAAGTTCCCAATCCTATCAATAGAAAAGGAATAATGAATATTAATCCACAACCCCAATTTTTTAAAAACTTTTTAATATTTATTAAATTTAATATTTACGCCTAAAAACAAATAGAGATCTTAAATCACTTGTCTCTTTTATCTAATTTACTCCAATATTCTAATACCTGTTTTTTAGAATCTGCATCTAATGATTTAAAATTATCCGAGAATTTATCCGTCTTAAAATCATCCGAAATATTGGATTCAATGGTATAGAATTGATCTTTTTGCGAAAAAATCAAATGAACCGACTGCTGTTTGAAAGCGGCGTCATACAATCCGTAAATAAAAAGAGCGTCAACACTTTTATCTTTATTATAATCACCAAAAGCTTTTCGGCTTCCCCAAGCTGAAATGATTCCGCTGTGATTAACTTCAAGAATAGCTTTTACAATCCATTTATCATTGACTTTTGTAAATCTTTGAAAATACATTTTGTCAGGATTGGCATTTTTTTCAATTTTCGAAAAAATGAAAACATTGTCTTCCTTTCCCACAACACTAACTTCATCTATTTGAATTGCCCGAACTCCTTTGTAAGGAAAAATTTCTTGTGTATAACTGTCTTTATTTCTGATAACATTAGAAATCTGAGCGGTCAAAATATTTGAGAAAAGCAGTAAAATCAGTAATTTTTTCATTCAATAAATGTACATTAATTGGCTTTTAATAAATCTAAAATCTGCAACTCTAAAATCAAATTATCCTTTATCAGACAATCTCAAAATATCTCCAAAAACTCCTCTCGCTGTCACTGCAGAACCTGCACCGGCTCCTTGAATAACTATTGGACGATCTCCGTATGATTCTGTATAAATTTCGAAGAAAGAATCTGAACCTTTCAATCCGCCTAAAGCTGTATCTGAAGGAACCGAAACTAGTTTTACTTCTAGGTTTCCTTTATCATTTTGCAAATCTCCAGACAATTCACCAATGTATCTTAATACATGATTTGGCTTCTGATCGGCTTTTATTTTGTCGTAAATTGGATCAAATTCTTTTAGTTTCGTTAAGAAATCAGCAACATTTCCTTCGCGTAAATGTTCTGGTATTAAATTTTGAATTGCGATTTCTTCGAACTCATTTTGTAAATCTAATTCTCTTGCCAAGATCAACAATTTTCTTCCTACATCATTTCCGCATAAATCTTCACGCGGATCTGGTTCTGTATATCCGTTATCAATTGCTTCTTTCAGAATTTCGCTGAACGGAACATCTTTAGCAGAGAAATTATTAAATAAATAACTTAATGTTCCTGAGAAAACTCCTTTTATTTTTGTGATATTTTCTCCAGAAAGGTGCAATAATTTAATCGTATCAATTAATGGTAATCCTGCACCAACATTGGTTTCATACAAATAATTCTTTTGATTTTCAGTTAGCGCTTTTCTTAGTTCTTTATAAAAACCATAGCTCAATGTATTAGCCACTTTATTAGACGAAATTAAATCGAAACTGTTTTCTACAAGCGGAATATAATTTTCGACAAAACTCGCACTTGCAGTATTATCGATTGCAATTAGATTCTCTAAATGATGCTCATTTGCATAAGTGATAATATCGTTTATGGTGTAGTTTTCTCCTTTTGTCTGAATTTCATTTTTCCAGTCTGAATTTACGCCATTTTTATTTAAAAGCACTTTCTTAGAATTTGCAATTGCAAAAACGTTCAATTTAACATCTTTGCGCTTTTCGATTGCTGATGCCGATTCTAAAATTTGATTGATTAAAGTTCCGCCAACTAAACCGTGACCGATAATTGCAATATTGATTTTTTTAGAAACTCCAAAAATCTCACCATGAATTACGTTCAACGCTTTATTAAGTTCTGATTTTTTGACAACCAAACTTACGTTTTTACCTGTAACGGTATTGTTGAACAATATTGGAACTATTTTGTTTTTTATTAAAGCAGTGTAAGGTTTGTGAAAAGTACTTAAGTCCTGCCCGATAATCGAAATTACCGAAACATTACCTGTTACTGTAATCTGATTTACATCTTTTGAATAAAAGTCGTTTTCGAATTCTTTTTCTAATTCAACTACAGCAGTTGTAGCTTTATCAGTAGCAACAACAAGTCCAATTCCTCTTTCTGAAGATCCTTGCGAAATAATGCTGACGCTGATATTATGATCGCCCATTACTTTAAAAATTCTGGCATCAACTCCAGATTTCCCAAGTAATCCACGTCCTTCAAGATTTACTAACGAAACGTTTTCTAAAACTGAAAGTGTTTTAATTCCTTCTTTGGCAGAATCTGAAGTAATTAATGTTCCGCGATTTTCATGATTGAAGGTATTTAAAATACGAAGCGGAATATTTTTTTCTAATAATGGAATAATCGTTTTGGCATGCAGAATAGTGGCTCCAAAATTTGCCAGCTCATTTGCTTCGTTAAACGATAAATATTCTATTTTCTTAGCATCCGCAACTAAATCTGGATTTGCTGTGTAAATACCGTCTACGTGCGTGAAATTTTGAAGTTCTTCGGCATTTAGGTAGTTTGCAATTAATGAAGCAGTGTAATTGCTTCCGTTTCTTCCTAAAGTTGTTGTGTCGTTATTGTTGTTTGAACCTATGAATCCTGTTACAATATTAACAGTTGAACCATTATGCTCTTTAAAGTAATTGATTACGTTTTTCTTTGAAAGCTGCTCTAAAGGCTGAGCATCTCCAAATTTTGAATCGGTTTTAAGCAAATCTCTCGTATCAACGAAGTTGGCTGGAATTCCTTTTTCAAGCAAAATAGCCGTCAATAATTTAGCCGAAAGCAATTCTCCTTTTGACAAAATTTGATCTTTAATTTTTTTGCTGTAATCACCAATTAAGCTTACGCCTTCAAAAAGCTTATCTAAAACATTAAACTCTTCAGATAAATCTACTTGCGGATAATCTGAGATTTGATATTTTTTAAAATTCTCTAATAGTTCTTTATAACTTCCGTTTTTGGCCGCGATGCTTAAAATAAATTCCAACTCGTCTGTTGCGTTTCCACGAGCCGATACCACTACAGCAATATTTTCGCCTTGATTTACTTTATCCGAAATGATTGAAACAACTTTATTAAGTCCTTCTCCGTTTGATAATGATTTACCTCCAAATTTTAATACTTTCATTTTATTTTGCTATTGTTTCTGCCTTAAAAATATCGGCAAGTAAATGATCTAATTGTTTGTACTCTATTAAAAAAGCGTCATGTCCGTGAACAGAATCTATTTCGCTGTAGGTGACATTTTCTTTAAACTTTTTTAATTCATTATAAGTTTCCAGATTTTCTTTTGGTGTAAAAAACAAATCTGAATTGATGGCTACGATATGAATCGCTGCTTTAGTTTTAGACATTAAAGTTTCGAAATCTTCGCTGTCTCTTGTAATATCGATGGTTTTAAGCAGCTGATTCATCAATTTATAAGATGCCAATTGAAAACGCTGCTGTAGTTTTTTACCATGATGTGCCAGCCAGCTTTCTATATTAAAAATCAAGAGATCTTGATTGATGGTGCGTTGAAACTTTTCTTTGAATGATTCTGGAGAGCGGTAACACAACATTGCATGAATTCTTGCATCTTCTATGGGTTTTGAAGAATTGTTCAGGATTTGCTCTTGCAGATAGCAATTGGCGATCATCCAGTCTGTCGATTTCCAATCAGTTGCTATCGGAATTAAATGTTCTGTGATATTTGGTTCTAAAGCCAAAATTTCCCAGGCAATTCCTCCTCCAACAGAACCGCCTATTATTGTAAATACCTGTTCAATATTTAGAGCTTCAAGTCCTTTTATAAAAATGCGGGCAATATCTCTAGTAGTAAAATCTTGATAATTTTCGATTATAAACGAATCATTTCCGTTTCCTGGAACATTAAAGGCCAGAACGGTGTACTTGTTGGTGTCGATTGTTTTTTCTTCACCCACTAAATCATTCCACCATCCATTTTCTCCTGTAACCTGTGCATTTCCTGTTAAGGCATGATTTACCATAACAATCGGTGCGGTATGCAAAGGTCTTCCAGAAAGCGTAAAGCTTAATGGTAAGGATGAATAAAGTACACCACTTTCTGTGATGAAATCTTGAATTATAATGGGATTGGGTCTATTTTCCAATTTCAAATCTTTTTATTTTGATTTGTATGTGGAAATATTAGAAAGAAAGTCTAGAATGAAACTAGAAAAATTCTTGTTGTTATCTTTCCACGTTTGGGCGTGGTAGAATGCAGCACCTTCTTCGATTTAACGAAGGGTTGCTAAGGATTCATCGGGTCTAATCCCTCGTCCTTTCTTTATAACATTTTCAATACGTTTTTGAACTTAAAGGTGCAAATTAACTACTAATTTCTTAAACAAGCAAATTTTATCGAAATTGATTCTGCAATTTCTTAAACATAATTCAATAAAACTATTGTACGCAAAAAATTACCGAACAAACTGCCCAGTAAGTTTATGCAGGTTTTACCCTATTTTATAACACTTTTTGATTTAGATAAAAAGCGTTTCATTTTCTTTTGAATACATCAAAAACAATAATGAGTTCGGATCCTTTTTCTCCGTTTTTTTATCTGTCTCGTTTATACCGAATCTTGGGTGTACCAATTCATTTGTCGGCGGCGGCAAATTGTTTCTTTTTGTTCTTATGCTTTTCAACGTTCTTGTTAAGTAGTTTAATGTGCTCATGATATTTAAGTTTAAGTTAGTTTGCGTTTTATAATCTTTACTTTTTCTTTAATTCTTTGTTATGGTAACCAAATGGAATAAAAAAACCCTTTTGGGTTTTTAATACCAAAAGGGTTTAAGTTTTATTAGAACTTATATATACTTTTAGTATCAACAGACGCATACACAAATACGTGCGACATTAAACATCTTGTTCATCTGTAGTGACTTATTCATTTGCGATTTGACTGTTATTTTAAAAAATTCTTGCATTTGTTTGTTTTTATAAGCTTCTCGAAACTGCTGAAAATACTTCTATTGATTTTAAAATTTATTCAGCGGTTTTAACCGATGTGCATAACTATTAATTAGATTGCTAACTTATTGTATTTGATAGTATTTAGGGTCTTACAAATGTGCGAATATTTTTTCAATATCACAAGCATTTCAAAAGAAAAAAGTCTTAAAAAACGTTAAAAAACAACCTTTTATCGTTAAAAAACACCCTACAAAATTGCGTTTTCATTATTTACAGGTTTAATCTTACAAAAATTTAACTAACTTTTCCGTTTCAATCTATCAAAGAACTATTTTCTAACATTAACTTCACTTACAACCAAACGGCTTCTTTGTTTTTAATTTTCTCAGATACTTTCAAAATATCTGTAATTATACCTCTGGAAATTGCCTGTCTGCATGGCGCTGCACTTTGTATTACAATTGGGGTATTTGAATAGGATTCTGTATAAATTTCGAAAATAGTATCAGAACCTTTTAACTGTCCTATTGCAGATGTTATTGGTTCTGAAATTAATTTTACTTCTAATATGTTTTTCTCAACATCATATTCTCCAACATATCGCAAAACATGATTTTCTGCCTGAGCAATTTTTTCTATTCTAAACGATTTGTCAATTGCTTCTCTATTAAGAACTCCATTTTTCTCTAAATGCTCTTCTTTTATAAGGGAATCAATCTTTATGTCTGAGAGTTCAAATTCTTTTCCTATTTCTCTAGTTAAAATCAACAGCTTTCCTGCCGTATCATTTCCTGATAGATTTTCTTTAAAAGTAGAACGCATTAATCCTAGTAAGCCTGCATCTTTTAAAATAGAAGAGAATGAATTGTCTTCTGTCGAAAATCTATTAAATACATAACTGAGGTTATCTGAAAATACGCCTCGAATTTTGGTGATTTTTTCTCCTGAATAATAAAGATCTCTTAATGTTTGTAAAACCGGAAAACCAGTATCTACTGAGGTTTCATATAAAAACTCTTTATCATACTTTTTAAGATTTTCTCTAATTTGTTTGTAAAGGTCTATTGAGAGCGTATTTGCTTTTTTATTTACTGCAACAATATTAAATCCGTTTTCGATCAATGTATTATAATGACCAATAAGTTCATCGCTTGCTGTTGCATCTACTGCAATTAAATTCTCAAATTCATTTTCCTTGGCAAATTCGACAATATCTTCAACTCTAAAAGGAACTGCCAATTCTCTAAAATTGGTTTCCCAAGCATATCCAACGCCTTCTTTCTCGAAAAAGGCAACTGTAGAATTGGTAATAATTGGAAAATGAAAATCGATATTTTTACTCTGAAGAAAAAACTCCTGACTTTCTATAATCTGATTGATTAAAGTGCTTCCTATATTTCCTATTCCAAATAGAATAATATTTATTTTAAGCTTTGACATAATTTTTAGTGTTTTAAAACTATAATGAGATTTTATTATAAAAAATCACCTCTAGCAGAACTCACGCTGCTAAAGGCAATTTTTCAAACAAAAAACAAAAAAACCTAATTTTTACTGATATTGTATTGCGTTTTAGCTACGTTTTCAAAAACCGATTTTAAATCGGCAATCAAATCCTCAATATCTTCTATTCCAACAGAAAGTCGGATTAAATCTTTTGAAACTCCAGTCGATAATTGATCTTCTTCAGACAATTGCTGGTGTGTTGTGCTTGCAGGATGAATAATCAATGATTTTGTGTCACCAATATTTGCCAAAAGCGAGAACAGTTTCGTTTCGTCAACTACTTTTTTCGCCGCTTCAAAACCTCCTTTTAATCCAAAAGTAACAACACCGCTTTGTCCTTGTGGTAAATACTGTTGTGATAAATCATAATATTTACTTGATTTTAAACCTGGATAATTTACCCACACAACCTCATCTTGTTTTTCTAACCATTCAGCTAGAGCCAAAGCATTTTCGCTGTGTTTTTTAATTCGAATTGGCAGCGTTTCTAATCCTTGAATAATTTGAAAGGCATTGAACGGACTCAAAGCTGCTCCAAAATCACGTAATCCTTCGATTCTTGCCTTTGCAATAAAAGCTGCATTTCCTAAGGCTTCGTGATATACAAGTCCGTGGTATCCAGCAGAAGGCTCTGTAAATTCAGGAAATTTTCCGTTAGACCAATCAAAAGTTCCGGCATCAATAATAGCACCGCCTAATGAAGTTCCGTTTCCGGCAATATATTTTGTCAGGGAATGAATCACAATGTTTGCTCCATGCGCAATTGGATTCAATAAATAAGGTGTAGCAACTGTATTGTCTACGATAAATGGAACTTTGAAGTTTTTGGCTTCGACCGAAATTCCTTTTAAATCTAAAACATCTAATTTTGGATTTCCAAGAGATTCTACAAAAAATGCTCTTGTATTTTCTTTAGCTGCTTTTGTAAAGTTTTCTGGTTTTGAAGGATCTACAAAAGTTG
Source organism: Flavobacterium sp. YO64 (assembly GCF_004119505.1). Lineage (NCBI taxonomy): Bacteria > Pseudomonadati > Bacteroidota > Flavobacteriia > Flavobacteriales > Flavobacteriaceae > Flavobacterium > Flavobacterium sp. YO64. Next base: position 192,511 of record NZ_NRQV01000004.1, read on the forward strand.
TTGTAATTCCTAAACGCGGTAATGTTACACTTAATAAATTATAAGTTCCACCATACAAACTATTTGAAGCTACAATATGATCGCCTGCTTTTAGCAATGTTAACAAGGCTGTAGAAATTGCTGATGCTCCCGAAGCTGTTACTACAGCTCCAATTCCGCCTTCAAGTGTCGCTAAACGCTGCTCTAAAACATCGTTTGTTGGGTTGTTTAATCTTGTATAGATAAATCCTGCTTCGGCAAGACCAAATAAATTGGCAGCATGATCTGAATTATTAAATACGTATGATGATGTTTGATAAATAGGAACTGCTCTTGTTCCTGCGTTTTTAGTAACATCGTGTCCTGCGTGTAATGCGTTTGTTGCAAATTTTTGTGTACTCATGATTTCTTAGTTTTTTAGGTATTGTTAATACTATTATATATTGTTATTTGATTTTGAAATTGTAATTTAAATAAAAAGATCTTCATCTTCTAGATCATACATTTGAAACAGCAGCGATTTTTGATTTTTTATATTCTGCTCTGTATTTATTCTTACAACTTCTTTTGTTATGTCTTCTGATATGCTATTGTTATTTTGAGAATCGTTTCTCAATAAATATTCTATTGCGATTGAATTTAGTGTTTTCATAATTTTAATTTTAAATGTGTGAATTAAAAAAAAGCCCTTTCGGATGGCGACCAAAAGGGCTAATAGTTCTAACTATAACAAAGATTTTATCTTTCACTTTTGGCAACAGCAAGTTGGGATGCACATTTGCATCATTCTACAACACATCATATTTTTTCTTGCTATTGTTTTCATTTTAATTAAAATTTAAGTCTTATTTTAAATTCTACTAATTCGATAGAGTAAATGTAATAAGTATTTATTTAACTACCAAATTAAAAATTGATATTTTGTATATTTTTTTCTTCTAACACTGAAAATCAAATAATCACCATTAAAAATCAAGATTAAAAAGTTTAGCCACTCGCGATAGATATCGGGATAACAGATTACAAAGATTCAAAAAAATCAATGCTAATTCAGTTAATCCGTATATCCCGATAGCTATCGAGAGCAGCCGACTCTTTCAACTTTTAAAATTTAAAGCTCAAACGAGCAAAACCAAACCTGCCGTTTAATCCAAATTGAGATACTGCTCTTGAGTATGCAAATTGATTTGCGTTGCTCAAATCTGTGCTTGGCGCAGGCGACAATGTTGGAGTTGTATTTGTAAATGCAGGAGTTGCAGGATTATTTCTATCTGGATAAACATCTCCTATATTATTAAAGCCAATTGTTGCTCTAAAATGTTCATTGATTTGATATCCTAAAGATAAGTCTGTAACAAGTTTTGCACTATATTCTGGATGTTCGTATACTGATGAAAATCCGTCTAAGTTTACATCTGTTGCTCCTGGATCTGTAACTTTTCCAAAATAGCTGTTTCTTAAATAAATATCTAATTTCTTAATACTGAATGTTGTCATTAAATTTGCTTTCAACTTCGGAATTGCTTCTTCTAAATAAATTCTACTTGATTCAGGAAAAAATGAATATTTGTAAGGCTCTCCTCCAGCATCAATAATAGACTGCGGTACATTTAAATCTCCAACTCTCTTGGTTTCATTATAACTTAATGCTAAGTCATTTCGAATGATGAAATCCTGAATTACATCATATTTTTGAGAAATTACTAAATCAATTCCTTTCGTTTCAGAGTCAATTCCGTTTGTCCAAAACGAAGCTCTTTCTACACCTTTAAGGTCAAACGCTTGTTGAAACAATGTCAAGGCGTCTTTTTGACTTTGTGAAGTTGCCGCATTTATCTGCGCATCTGTTGGTCTTGCATATTGTCCTGACAATACAACTCGGTCATTAATTCTGGTAAAGTAAGCATCTGTTGCAATTGTAATATTTGCTGCAGGAATTTTAAATGTAAATCCTGTACTGATGCTTTTTGATTTTTCTGGTTTCAAATTTTCAACTCCAATGCTTTTTGCAGCCTGTGAATCATTTGTAAAATAACCTACTTGATATGGTGAGCCATTAATAAATTGTGTTGAACTTGATTCAAAATATTTTTGCTGTAATGAAGGCGCTCTAAAACCAGTTTGTCCAGAAATTCTCCAATTTATGTTTTCATTTAATTTTAAAAGAGACGCTAATTTAAAAGTAACCGTACTTCCAAAATCTGAATAGTTCTCATAACGTGCCGCTCCGTTTACAAGCCATTTTTCTGTAGCATTCAATTCTAAATCTATGTAAGCTGCTCCACTTTTTCTATCTCTTTCTTTAGCATCTGAAGGTTGAAATCCAGAAAATCCTTGTGCTCCAGCACCGCGTTTGTTGCCAAAAAAGTCAGTAACGATTAAAGGTGAATTACTTGGAAGAATTCCAGAAACTACATTTCCGTTTACATCATACAATCCGTATGAAGCTTCTTCACCTTGTTTAATTTGGTAATTTTCATATCTAAACTCTCCGCCAAAAGCGACATTCAAACCTGCTAGAACATCATACTTTCTACTAAAATCTAAATTCGTTGTACTTTGTAAAAATGAAACTTTACCTGCATCAAAACTAAATGGTGAATTGGTTCCTAAAGTTGCATTAATAGTATTGTTTACATCATACTTAAAAGAGTTTGTTCCAATGTTTGAACTCAAATCTGTATCAAAACCAAATAATTCTGTAGTAACACCTACCGCAGCCGAAGCATCTAGAATGTCTGATTCTATCTCAGGCAAGAATCCATTTTGGTATACTTGTGTAAATGTTCCTGAACCATTTGGAAGTCTATTAAAAGCATACGATTTACCATTTCTATATGAGATACCACCAAATGAATACAAAGATGTGATTTCACTTAAAGGATATTTTGCATTATAATATGCTTGTCCTGACGCTAATTCTGACTGACCAACACTCATATTATAGTCACTTCTTTGCTGACCTCTGTATGCCAATTCATTATTAGTTACATCAAAATTAAGCGCCGTCTGCATTTGCGTAAGCGTTGACGCCGAAGCAATAGCACTTTGCTGTGCCGGCGTAAAATAACTTATTTGCGGCGCATATTGTTTTAATGATGTTAAGATTTGCGCTGAATTTGGAGTTGTATTTATATTACTAAACAGCGAGTTAATTTCAACACCGTTTTGTGCTGCTCTGTTCTCTACAGCATTATAAGCATTAAAAATAGCATTACTTCTAATTCCTGCTCGGCTTGTTGCTTGCCTAGTCACAGCTGTTCCAGTAATATTTAAGAAACTTCCAGGTTTTCCTAAAGAAGTTCCATAATTTAAGTCAACCTGTGCAGTTTGTCCGTCAGCACCGCCTTTAAAGTTGTTAGATCCTGACGATAAATTTGCACCGTACTGAATACCACCTGATAAATAATTGGCATTCTTTTTAAGCACTATATTAATTACTCCGGCAATAGCATCCGAACCGTATTGAGCTGCCGCACCATCTCTTAAAACTTCAATTCTTTCGATTGCAAAAGACGGAATTGCATTTAAATCGGTTCCTACTGAACCTCTTCCTGGTGATCCGTTTATATTTACTAAAGCACTTGTATGTCTTCGTTTTCCATTTACCAAGATTAAAACCTGATCTGGTCCTAAACCTCTTAATTGAGCAGGATCAACGTGATCTGTTGCATCTGCTGTAGATGTTGCATTACTAGTAAACGATGGTGCAACATAATTTAATATTTGAGTTACGCTGGTTTGCGGCGCACCTTTTGTTATTTCTGATATGTTAAAAACATCAACCGGAACCGGCACATCTGTTTTAACTCTATTTTTACTTCTTGAACCAATAATAGTAACTTCTGACAATTCGTTGTTTTTCAAGCTATCCTGCTCTTTTTTATTTTCCTGAGCATGAATGCCTGAAAAAGTCAGCAGACCTAAGGCGATTAATACATTTTTTTTCATTGTTTTTCTGATTAATTAGTGTTTTGTTTGGTTTTTAAAAAGAATTACAGTCGTTCTTGTGCAAAAAAAAACCTCTGCAATCTGCAGAGGTTCTATGTATATATTTTTGAAAAAAAAACTACAATAGTATCTCTGCGGATAACTCCGGCATCTTACAAGACATCATATTGCAAACTGTTGTTTTCATTTTTTTGTTATTTTGATGAGGCAAAGTTGCAAACTATTTTTGAATCAACCAAACAAAAACAGAAATAATTTCTATTACCCTATCAATCTAGTATGTTATGTTAAATTTACGCTTAAAAAAACAAAAAAATCAAAACTTTGATTTGCAAATCAAAATGGTTTTATACCTTTGCACGCGAATACAGAGGAAAAATTTGAACTGATTGCAACCTCTTCATAATGAAACGGTTCGTTATGGATGCTGAAACAAATATTTCAGTAGTAAAAAATGCTAAAGCAGAAACTCTTCTTTAGCCCTTTTTAGCAATTATTTTTCTCGCTTAATTTTAAATTTAATACATTATTATGGCTTATTTATTTACGTCAGAATCTGTTAGTGAAGGGCATCCAGACAAAGTTGCAGATCAAATTTCGGATGCATTAATTGATAACTTTTTGGCATTTGATGCTGACTCAAAAGTAGCTTGTGAAACTCTTGTTACTACAGGTCAGGTAATTTTAGCTGGTGAAGTAAAATCGAATACTTATCTTGATGTACAGCAAATTGCACGCGACGTAATCCGTAAAATTGGATATACTAAAAGCGAGTACATGTTTGAAGCAAATTCTTGTGGAATTCTTTCTGCAATTCATGAGCAGTCTGCAGACATTAATCAAGGTGTTGACAGAGCTAAGCCTGAAGAGCAAGGTGCTGGTGACCAAGGAATGATGTTTGGTTACGCTACAAACGAAACTGAAAACTTCATGCCATTGGCGCTTGATTTATCGCATAAATTATTACAAGAATTAGCAATCTTAAGACGCGAAAATAACGAAATCACTTATTTACGTCCAGATGCTAAATCTCAAGTAACTTTAGAATACAGCGACGATAACAAACCAACTCGTATTGATGCGATTGTTATCTCGACTCAACATGATGATTTTGACGAAGAAGCTGCAATGCTTGCTAAAATCAAAAAAGATATTGTTGAAATTTTAATTCCAAGAATCATTGCTAAAAATCCAGCTCACGCACATTTATTCAATGATAAAATCAACTACCATATTAACCCAACAGGAAAATTCGTTATTGGAGGTCCTCACGGAGATACTGGTTTAACTGGAAGAAAAATTATCGTTGATACTTACGGTGGAAAAGGTGCTCACGGTGGTGGTGCATTCTCTGGAAAAGATCCAAGTAAAGTAGATAGAAGTGCTGCTTACGCAACTCGTCATATCGCTAAAAACTTAGTTGCTGCTGGTGTTGCTGATGAAATCTTAGTACAAGTTTCTTACGCAATTGGAGTTGCTGAACCAATGGGTATTTTCATTGAAACTTACGGAACTTCTAAAGTAAACTTAACTAACGGTGAAATCGCTAAAAAAGTAGAAGCTATCTTTGATATGCGTCCTTACTTTATCGAGCAAAGATTAAAATTAAGAAATCCTATTTACAGTGAAACTGCTGCTTACGGACACATGGGACGTAAACCAGAAACGGTTACTAAAACTTTCTCTGCTCCTGGAGGAAACACAAAAACAGTTACTGTTGATTTGTTTACATGGGAAAAACTTGACTTTGTTGACCAAGTAAAAGCTGCATTTGGATTGTAATTTTAGACTACTTAGACTAACTTAGATTGTTAGAATTTTAGACAACTACTTTATTCTTAAACATAAAAAATCCCGATTTCTAAAATTAGAAATCGGGATTTTTATTTTAATACAATCTCAACTTTTATCTTTCTAATTGCACATTTGGTAACGTTTTAGGACGATTGGCATCATTTGATAAAATCCAACCTGTACGATACATCCATTCTGTCATTTTGCGCAGTTTTACGTAATCAATGTTTTCTGACTCATCCATTGGAGTGTGATATTGACTGTGCAGCACACTTGTAAAGAAAACTGCAGGAATTCCTCTTTTCGCATAAGGCAAATGATCTGAACGGAAATAAAAATACTCTGGATGTTCTGGTCTGTCCCAAAGTTTATCTAAATCAAATTTTGGTCCTTCGTCATTTGCTTTTTTTGCAATAGCTACCAAATCAGATGAATTTTCATGAGGAGAACTAGAACCAAGCAATGCTGCCTGATTTACATTGTTTCTTCCAATCATATCACCGTTTAAAACCGCAATAATATCTTTTTCGGGAACAGTAGGATGTGCTGCATACCATCTCGATCCTAGCAATCCGCGCTCTTCAGAACCATGAAATACAAACAAAGCTGTTCTTTTTCCTGGCTGCTTTTTATAGGCTCTTGCAATTGCCAGCATTGCTACACAAGTACTTGCATTATCATCTGCTCCATTATAAATAGAATCTTGACCGTATTTTTGACGTACTCCGTCATGATCTTGATGGCCGCTGAAAAGTACATATTCATTTTTCAATTTAGGATCTGTTCCAGCAATTGTACCCACAACATTTACTGAAGGATATTTATAGGTTTCAGAAACTACTTCAGTAGACAAAATATCTTTTGTCGTTTTTAAATATTCTAATTGATCTCCGTGTACCCAAAAAACTGGCATTGTTGCACCTATTTTGTCACGGAAACCTTCAATTCCGTAAATTCCTCTTGTCATTTGTGGTTCAACTTGAGACCAGCTTTGTTCTGCTAATTCGTCAGCAACCATAATAAGCGCTACGGCACCTTTTTTTACAACAAGATCATAATATTTATTTCGCACTAAACCTGGATACCTTCTGTCGAAAAGCGAAATATCATCAGCAATTCCTTCTTTTGAAGCCAGTAAAACAACTGCTTTTCCTTTAATGTCGGCTTTTTCTATTTCTTCTTTTGTTGCTGCACCTAAATATAGTAAAGAACCCTCAACTTTTACATTAGTTGTTTCTGCAACCAGAACGTCTTTCCATAATTTATATTCTTTCTTGCCTATTTTAAATTTTGTATTTGGCGTAACCTGATGTCTGTACAAATCAAAAAACTGAAAATAAGTTCCATCGTCTCCAGCTGGAGCCATTCCGGCTTCTTTGGCTTTATTGGCAAGCCACATCGATACTTTTAACTCATCAAGTGTTCCGGCTTCACGACCATTAAAATGATCTCCAGCCATTTGATACATATCGGTTCTAAGATCTTTATCTGTTATTGCCGAAACTAACGGTTTTTTAATTGCCTGTGCAAAAGTCAGTGCGCCAGAGGCAAGTAAAACAAGGAGCATTTTGTTTTTCATACATTTTAATTTAGTATCCCAAATTTAAGCATTTCGAGGCAATTTTTTTGATTTTTTAAGCCAAAAACAGCAAATAACAACGATTAATAAACAAAAATGGCTGTCAATAAAGACAGCCATTTTTGTTTTCTCAACTATTTATTTTAATACGTTCCGTTTTGCATTTTACTTAATGTCTCTTTAATTTCTGCAGCAGTTTCTGCTTCAACCTGAGCATTCAAATATTTCACAGCCAATTTTTGCGTTTCAATTGCTTTTTGTTTCTGACCATCTTTATAATATAGTTGCGCCAAAGTGTCTAAATAGTAGGGATTGTTTTTGGTTACAATCAAACTATATTCTGACCAATTGATTGCTGATTTAATATAGTCAGCATTCTCAGGCTTTAAAACAACTGCCCACGCTGCCGAGTTGCAAAGGTTTGAATTATATTCTTTGAATGAATTCCATCCGTTATACGAATAATCAGAATTATAATCGATTGTTGCAAATAAATCGTCTAATCGCTGAATTGCATTTCCTTTTTCTGTCGACAAATAAGTGTCAAAATAAGCGCTGAATTCTTTTAAAAGAACAGTATCATTACCATTCTTTTCTGCCTCTTGACTTAGATAGTTTAAATAATTTTTGTAGCAGTCGAAACCGCCTTTTCCTGCTGCAATTAACTTTTTGTATACGGCAATAGCTTTATCTTGACTTGTCTTCCCTTCAGTTTCATCTTGTGCCGCATAAGTGTCTTGCTGTAAAGCAAATGAAATTTCGGCGCTTAGGTTTCCTATTTTCACTCCGTCAGCCGATTCGACTGTACTGTTGTCAACCTCTTTGTTTATTTTTTCAATAGCATCATAGTGTTTTATCAAATAATCTATTGCTAAGAAATCAGTGTCGTTAAGGATCTTTTCTTCCTTAAAAAGCTGTTTAGTAAATCCTTGATCTTTGATTTCTTTTAAAATCGCTTCTACTAAAAGCATATTTGGTTTGGTGTCTTTTTGATGTGTTTCAATAAGTTTTTTCCAAATCTTTTCGATTCCTTTTTTATCTTGGACTGCTTTAGTTACTACAAAATCTGTTGAATTAGGATCTGTTACATCATTACTATCATAATCGTATGAAATTTCTAAAGCTGAAACTTTATTAAAAGCGTTTATCAAATCTGCATCTGTTGCTTTTTTATTTTTTATTGCTTTATCAAAAACTAAAAAAGCATCTGCACGTTTTAACTGACGGTAAAAATCACTGTAATAGCCAAATTGATATTCCTTGCCTGCTAAATCTGATTTTGCTTGTGCTAATACTTCTCCCTCACCATTCAAAACTATTATAGCAGGATCATTTACAATTTTATTGTTTTTCAGCCATTTTTTATCTTCGGCTCCTGCCAAATAAAAATTGTACACATCATATTGAGGATTGTATTCGGTATACATATTATATCCAATCTGTGTTTCCTGACCTTTTATAAAGAAATCAAAATCAGTTTTTGCAGAATCTTTGCCATTCACTACAACTACTAAAAATTTATCTTTGACTTGTTTGGTTGCAGCAAGTGCATTTTTTAGATTATTTTCTATCTTTAACTTAAACTCTACTTGGCTTACCGCTGCAATACTATCAAGGGAAAAAGGTGCTGCAACGCTGTCTACTGCAGCTGATGCTGATAAAGCTTCTTCTTTTCCTGGATAAGTCCAGTTTGAAACAGTTTTACTTTCGAGTGGAATAACTTTTTGAGATTTCTCTGGCTGAGCATTTTTTTCATTAAAAAATGTCAATGGATTTTTTCCTCCTTTTTCAGAAATTTTTAATCCGTTTGTGCTTTTATCAAAAAAACCAGACAGCCTTAAATCACCTAAAACTGGTAATTCATACTTGATTGTTATTTCTGAAACTTCTTTTGGTAAAGCATATTTATAAACACTAGAATTTCCTTCATATCCTTCGTACACTAAATACAAAAAATCGGCTTTATCAATTTCAAACTCTAAATCGGCTTTGATCCAATTAGGATCCATTTTAGTTTTAATATCTATCAAACTTTGATATTCAACTAAATCTGATCCCTTTTGAGTTCCGATATAAAAAGGATAATAGGCAGGATCTATAAATTTTACTTTGATCTTTTTTGCTTTATTATTGTTTACAAAAGAAAGATCAAAAATGTTTTTGTCTTTTCCATTTTGTATAAAAAGTAATGAATCTCCCTTGATTTCATAATCGCCAGAATATAGAATCAACTCATATTTATTATTATCTAATAAATTAAGTTTGATTTTTTGACCTTTATCTGTAGACAGATATGATCCTTTTTCAATTGTTTTTGTCTGGGAGAATGCAGACATTCCGATAAACAAGAGCATTAAACTCCAAATAAGATTGCGCATGACTAAAATTTTGTGGTTAATTTTGTTGCGCAAAGGTATCTCTTTCTTGTCTGAATCGGAACACTTAAATCTAAAATAATGTAACTAAAATACTATAAATTGTATTTCATTGAGAATATGATATATCGCGGCTGAACGGTATATTGAGAAACCCTTGTAGAGAACTGCGAGAAGCTGTCGTCGTTAAGATATTTTGTATTTAATAAGTTTGTTGCAGAAACTTTGTACTCCCATTTACTGTTCTTTTTTTGATAAATTAAACTAGCGCTTAAAAAATCATATTCGTTATCTACGGTTTTATTTCCATTATAATAATGGTAGAATTCATATTCTGAAACAAACGAAAAACTTTTTAAAAAGTAATAATCTAGTCGAGCAAAAGGTTTGTCTGTATAATAAGTAGAACCGCTGTATTTATTGATTAAGGCATTATAACCAAATTCAATATTGGGAAAGTTTTTATAATTTGTCGATGCTTTTACGGTATAACTCTGAACAAAACTTTCGGTCGCTGCCAATTTATCATTTTGAATATTGTTGAATTTCGACCAGTTTAAACTTGCACTTGCTGACGCTTTATAATTTTTCAAAAATGAACGTCCGTAAGTTCCCATTCCGCTAAAAGTTTCATCGGCTAAATTTGAATTGTATGGCGACGATGATTGATTAATTCCTTCAAAATTGGCTTTGGTTTTTATGGCATCAACTTTTTTTGTGTAGGATGCATTGGCAAAAATATTCTCAAAATTAAACATGTTGTATTTAAAGTAGCGAAGCGAATGCACTTGAGAAGTCGCATTTTCCAGAAATCTATTACCACGGAATAAACTGCTGTAATCAGACAAAACATAACCCGCAGCCAACTGATTAATATCTGTAAAATCATTGGTTAAAGAGAAATTATAGGTCAGTGTTTCTGATTTTTTGATTTGATATAAGGCGAAGAAATCAGGCAGTACTTTTACGAAATTTTGCGAATAGTTTGTACCTAACTGCGTATTTGTCATTTGGTATGAATGTACGCTTACTCCAGGAGTCAAAATAAATTTTCCTGTTAGAATTTTATAATGGAAACCTAGAAAGACATCATTAAAATTATAATTCACATCATTATTATTGGCCGTATCATTCAAATCATTTTTATCTCCGTTATCTAACATCTGAAAAATATGAGAATTAAAATCCTGATACGAATAGGTATTTCCTAAAGTAATATTGATGTTACTTTTTGGTGTTACCATATAATAATAATCCAATTTAGCATCTAGTTTATTAGTTTTTACAAATCGGTTTTGATTTAAATCATTTCTTTTTTGACCCGAAACATAACCTGACAAATCAAATGGCTGCGTGCGCAAATTGGCGTTGTAAAACGGGTTTTCATCTTGATATAAATGCTGCATTTCAAAAGCAAATATATTCTTGGCGCTTTGTGTATAATACAAACTCAAATTTTGATTTATTGAGGTTGGATCTTGTTTTTTACCTGTCAAAATAGTTTCAACTGTTGAGGCATTATTTACAATTGATTCGCGCAACAAATCAGTATCTTCATTTTGTTTTGACAATTTGGTTAAAATATCATAATCAAACTGAAATTTATCATTTGGTTTATAAGTTGAACTTAATTTAAAAAGCCCCAAATTATTCTTTTGATGCGTTAATTCATCTCTTTTCTGCTGATCTCCAGAATCAAGAATTGTAGTCTGTGATTTGGTTTCAAGATCTGTTTTTGAAGTTGATAGAATTCCAAAACCACTAATATTCCATGTTTTTGAGACGGAATAAGCGAAGTTTGTTGCTCCAAATTTGGTTTCAATTTCTTTGGCGCGATTATTTCTTAAAATAGAAATTCCTAAATCATTTGAAGAAACATTAAAAGAACTTCCTCCCTTTTTCATCATATTTTTAAAACCGCCGGTAAACTTAAAATAATCCTGTGCGGTAAGGGGCAGCTCTCCAATATTATTAAAATTGGTGATTAAATTAATGCTGTATTTTGGACTGTAATAAAACAATTTTGGGTTAATAATATATCGGCTGTCTAGTTCTGCAACTCCAATTCCTGCGGTAACATCTCCAAACCAAAAGTTTTTCTTACCTTCCTTTAGTTTGATATTCATTGCAACATTATCTTGATCGTTTTCTAAGCCTTTTAAAGCACTTACTTCGTTATAATTTCTAAGAACCTGCACTTTATCAATGGCATCTGCGGGAATATTTTTAACGCCTAATTTGGTATCACCATCAAAAAAGTCTTTACCTTCAACCATCAATTTACTCACTTTTTTTCCTTCAACTTCAATTTCTCCATCGGCATTTACTTCAACTCCCGGCAGTTTTTTCAAAACGTCTTCGAGTTTCTTTTCTGTACCCGATTTAAACGAATCGGCATTATAAACAATGGTGTCTCCTTTTATAGAAACGGGCATTTCACGCACAATTTCAACTCCTTCCAATTCAATTCCTGCTCCGTCTAAAACAATATTCTGGCTGATATTTTCAGTTTTGGCCAAAACGGCAATTTCCTTAGATTTCATTCCAAGATAACTTACTTTGATTGTATAAGAGGTATTCGATTTTAAAGTAAGCTGAAACTTCCCTTTATCATTCGTAATTCCATAAGAATCCATTGCTTTTGTCCCGTTGTTAACCGCCATAATATTGGCCATTTCCAACGGATTTTTTTGTTCGTCCTGAATAATTCCATCAAAACGAACACTCTGAGAAAAGGATATAGAAGTAAAAAATAAGGCGAATAAAAAAAGAGTCTTGTTCATCAAGAAAATAATTAGGATAATATTTCAGAGTTAGCGTTTTATCGCCTGATCATTATTGTATTTCCTCCACCCGGACCACCTTCGCGTCCGCGATTCATTTCTCTAAATTCTTCCATTTTTTTAATCACTGTTGCGTCGTACTCTTTTTGGGAAATAACTTTTCCTTTTTTTGAGGGTTTTATCTCGACTTTATCTTTAGAGTTCAAAACTATTTTGGAACATAAAATGGTAGTTTTACCATCATTTACTTCTAGAATCAAACCTGGAAGTCCCCAATAATTTTCTGGTCCTTGATTAACTGGAATTTCTGGTGTATACCAAGCAGTAACTACGATTTGTTTAGGAATTTCAAAATTATCTTCGAAATTTGTTTTAGTTTCTCCTGACGTCTTTTTTACCTCATCCTTTTTATCATCATTATTTTTAGGTCTGAAATTTCTAAAATCAGTTTTACTGGCTTCTTTAATTGCAGTTGCTTTAAAACAATTGTAACCTCCAATTTGTTTGGTTTCCTGCTCTAATTTCCATTCTAATTTTGGAAGTGAATCTACAACTAGAAATTCTTTTCCCATAAATTCCTTATCAACTGTATACGATTTTGTTTTAACATCTTTATAAAAAGTGCCGCCGCCGCCCATAAACGAATTCATCATAACTCGCATTCCGCCGCCTTGCTGTCCGGGAGTTTCCAGTTTTTCTTCTTCTTTATAAATGGATGCCGATTTGTCAAAATTTAAAATAAATGTTTTCTCGAGCATTTTTTTCAGACGCTCTTCCATACTTTTTTGCATCTCTGGCGTAATATCGCGATTTCCGGTTCTCACACCTTCAAATTTAGGCGCTTGAGTTTTAGATTCATAAACCGCTAATCCTTGAAAATCTTTTTGTGCTTGTACTTGACTAAAAACAAGAATCAAAAGCAAGTAAAATCCTTTTTTCATTTCTTTCTTTTTGTAATTCGGTAAGCTTTTCAAAACTTACACTCAAATGTATTATTAATTTTAAAATACTGAAAATTAAATATATTAATCTTAAAATGTCATCGACAAAATTAAGTTTTTGTAAGACTATTAGAATTTAGAAAGGTTTAAACTCTAAAATGACTAAAACTCTAATTTTAAGAGATTCTTTTACACAGTTTTTGTACTTTGGCATTTCGAAACCAAATCTTTTATGAGCAAAATATATCGTCATATTTTTTTACTGCTGTTTATTTCGTGCTCGTTTTCGACTTTTTGGGGACAAAGCCCAAAAATAAAACCTGATGTTGTTTCTAAATTTGTGGCTGATGTTGATGACTTTATTGGCTTTGATTCTTTTGGGTACGGTTACGATATAAAGAACAATGTTTTTAGAAAAGTAAAAGGCAGTGAAATCTTTGAATATAAAAATGTGTCTTTGGGAAACATCACCAAAGTTGACATTCAAAATCCGCTTAAAATTGTATTATACTATGAAGACTTTAATAGCGTTGTTTTATTAGACAATCAATTAAATAAAATGACCGAAATTAATTTTTCTCAAAATTCAATTCCAATAATAGCTGGTGCAATAGGAATGTCTACCCAAAATCAGCTTTGGATTTTCAATACTTTAAATCAGCAGATAGGTCTTTTTGATTATTTGAAAAATGAATACAAAACAGTTTCAATTCCGCTGACTGAAAGCATAAAGTATTACCAAACTGATTTTAATACTTTTTACTGGATTGATAAAAAAAACAATTGGTTTTCGTGTGATATTTTCGGAAAAATTTCAAGTTTAGGAAATGTGCCAGACTTTGATAAAATTGAAATAATAAGCCCTAAACAATACATTTACAGCAAAGCTAATTTGTTGTTTTTTAAAGACATTAGCAAAGCAAATACAGGTCAAGATTTTGAAATTGAAATTTTAGAAAAAACGTTTAACAAATTCTATTACAAAGACCAAATTTTATCTATTTTTACAGCTAAAGAAATTGCAAATTATAAAATCGTAACACCGTAATGCACATAGCAATAGCAGGAAATATAGGCGCAGGAAAAACTACTTTGACTAAATTATTAGCAAAGCACTTTAAATGGGAACCCCATTATGAAGATGTTGTTGATAATCCATATTTAGATGATTTTTACCATCAAATGGAACGTTGGTCGTTTAATTTACAAATATATTTCTTGAACAGTCGTTTCCGTCAGGTACAGCAAATTAGAGAAAGCGGAAAAAAAATCATTCAAGACAGAACGATTTATGAGGATGCTTACATTTTTGCTCCCAATTTATATTCGATGGGATTAATGACAAGTCGTGATTTTGAAAACTATACGTCTTTGTTTGAATTAATGGAATCTTTGGTAAAAGCACCAGATTTATTAATTTATTTAAGAAGTTCTATTCCTAATTTAGTTGGACAGATTCACAAACGCGGACGCGAATACGAAAACTCAATTTCTATTGATTATTTAAGCCGTTTGAACGAAAGATATGAAGCGTGGATTCAGACTTATACTAAAGGAAAATTATTAATTATCGATGTTGACAATATCAATTTCGTTGATAATCCAGAAGATTTAGGAAACATTATCAATAGAATTGACGCTGAATTAAACGGATTGTTTTAGAACACGAATTACACAGATTTACACGAAATAAAAAATGCCTCTAATAATTTTAGAGGCATTTTTGTTTTTAAGAAACTTTATCAAAGTTGTTAATACACTTTATTTTGCAGCATCAATTTTTGCCTGAACTTCTTCTTCTGTTCCTTCATAAACTTCTGTGGTTGTTTTACCATTTTCGGTTTTAGTTACAGTTCCTTTCGTTTTTCCGTTTACGTTTGTAATTTCAACTCGAACAGATTTTTTCTCATATTTACTAGTATCAAAACAATCTGTTTTTTGATACTTTCCTTTTTGATCAAAATGAGCCAAACATTTTGCAGTTTCTTCTTCAGAACATCCTTTTTCTTTGCACATTGCAATACATTCTTCTTTTGTCATTCCAGACATATCACCGCATTTAGAATTTGCTCCAGCATGCATTTCTGTTTTAGCACAGCAAGAACCTTTTCCTGCCATTCCAGCATCAGCATGTCCCGCTCCTAAAATTGGTGCAATTACCAAACCAATTAAACAAGTTAACTTAATCAGGATGTTCATTGACGGTCCAGATGTATCTTTAAACGGATCTCCAACTGTATCTCCAGTTACCGCTGCTTTGTGAGCATCAGAACCCTTATAAGTCATTTCGCCGTTAATCATAACTCCAGCTTCAAAAGATTTTTTAGCATTATCCCAAGCTCCTCCGGCATTGTTTTGAAAAACAGCCCAAAGAACTCCTGATACAGTAACTCCTGCCATATATCCTCCTAACATTTCAGCTATTAACTGATTATTGTCTGCGTAAACAAGTTTTCCTAAAAGTACAATTGCGATTGGAAAACCTATTGTCAAAATTCCCGGCAGCATCATTTCGCGTAAAGCTGCTTTTGTAGAAATCTCAACACATTTTCCGTATTCAGGTTTTCCAGTTCCTTCCATAATTCCTGGAATTTCTTTAAACTGACGACGCACTTCGTATACCATATCCATAGCTGCTTTTCCAACAGAATTCATCGCTAATGCTGAGAAAACTACAGGAATCATTCCGCCGACAAATAACATGGCTAAAACTGGCGCTTTAAAAATATTAATTCCGTCAATTCCTGTAAAAGTAACATAGGCTGCAAATAAAGCTAATGAAGTTAATGCTGCGGAAGCAATCGCAAAACCTTTTCCTGTTGCTGCAGTTGTATTACCTACAGAATCTAAAATATCTGTTCTTGTACGTACTTCTTTAGGCAATTCGCTCATTTCTGCAATTCCTCCAGCGTTGTCTGAAATTGGTCCAAAAGCATCAATTGCTAATTGCATTGCTGTTGTTGCCATCATTGCCGAAGCCGCTAAAGCAACACCATAAAATCCTGCTAAAGCATATGAAATCCAAATTGCTCCACCAAATAAAAGTACTGTTGGAAAAGTAGAAATCATTCCAGTTGCCAAACCAGCAATTACATTTGTTCCTGCTCCTGTTGAAGATTTTTGAACAATTGCCAAAACTGGTTTTGTTCCTAATCCTGTATAATATTCTGTTACGGATGAAATAGCTCCTCCCACAACTAATCCCACTAAAGTAGCATAGAAAACACGCATTGAAGATATTTGCTGCGCTCCCTCTCCGAAAAATTCCATTGTCATTACTTCTGGAAGCATATGTTGTACTAAAAAGAAACAAGCAACAGCTGTTAAAGCAATAGAAATCCAGTTTCCTATATTCAATGCTTTTTGCACTTGAGCTTCTTTAGCATTATCATCTGAAATTTTTACAAGCATTGTTCCAATAATCGAAAATAAAATTCCGAAACCAGCAATTGCCATTGGAAGTAAAATTGGTCCAATTCCGCCAAAAGCATCATTGATACTTCCACCCATATCTTTTATTACATAATTACCAAGAACCATTGCAGCTAAAACGGTTGCTACATAAGATCCAAACAAATCAGCTCCCATACCCGCAACGTCTCCAACATTATCTCCAACATTATCTGCAATTGTAGCAGGATTACGAGGATCATCTTCTGGAATTCCGGCTTCAACTTTACCCACTAAATCAGCTCCAACATCCGCTGCTTTAGTATAAATTCCACCTCCAACTCTCGCAAATAAAGCGATCGATTCAGCACCAAGTGAAAATCCAGCTAAAGTCTCTAAAACAACAGTCATTGTCTCAGTATCTTTCCAAACTCCATCAGAAAAAAGATTAAAGAATAATATAAAGAAAGTTGTTAAACCTAAAACCGCTAAACCTGCAACTCCCAACCCCATAACAGTTCCGCCTCCAAAAGAAACTTTTAATGCTTGCGGCAAACTTGTACGAGCAGCCTGCGTAGTTCTAACGTTTGTTTTAGTCGCTATTTTCATTCCAATATTTCCAGCATAAGCAGAAAATAATGCTCCAAAAATAAATGCAATTACGATTAATAAATGAGTTTGTACTCCTGGAATAAAAGTAATTCCCGCCAAAGCAATACTGGCAATAATTACAAAAATGGTTAATAATTTATATTCAGCTTTTAAAAAGGCTAATGCTCCTTCATAAATATAATCTGAAATCTCTTTCATCTTACCGTCGCCCGCATCTTGTTTTAAAACCCAAGCCCTTTTTATTCCCATGAAAAGTAATCCTAAAATTGCCATAACAATTGGCAGGTAAATCATAAATGAATTCATAATATAGTAATGGTTTTTGGTTAATAGTCAACAATCTAACTAAAACGAATTTAAACAAAAAAGCAATACTCCTGACGGTAGTATTGCTTTTTTTATATTAGAAAAGGGTTAAAATTATTTAATGCTAAATAATCCCTCTGGTTTATTTTCAATATCATCGAAACGTTTTGTACACTCAGCAATAATTGCATAAGCTTCGTTTACATCTCCCCAACCTTCAACATCTACTTTTTTGTTTTCAAGATCTTTATACACTTGGAAGAAATGCTCGATTTCTTTTACTAAGTGGGGATTAATATCTGAAAGATCTGTTAAAGAATTCCAGATTGGATCTGAAACTGGTACACAGATAATTTTTTCGTCTGGTCCTTTATCGTCTGCCATGTGGAAAACACCAATTGGTTTTACTTCCATAACACATCCAGGAAAAGTTGGTTCGTTTACCAAAACCAATACATCAAGAGGGTCACCGTCAAGAGCTAAAGTTTCAGGAATAAATCCGTAATCAGCAGGGTACATCATTGAAGAGAATAACATTCTGTCGAAACGCATTCTTTTGATTTCAAAATCGTACTCATATTTATTTCTGCTTCCTCTTGGTATTTCGATTAATACATCGAAAGTTGTTAGTTTGTCTGCGGTCATTTTCGTTTTTTATTGTTTCTATAAATTCGGTTGCAAAAGTAACTAAAGAATCCTTTTTTCACAATAAAAAACTACATTAATCTGCCTAGTTTTGTTTTAAAAAACAGGCAGTTAATAGGTAATCTTACGATTTCGTTTATTTAAGTAATAATGCCACAGTAAATATGTTGCATATGACCTGTACGGACTCCATTGCTGCGCGTGAATTTCCATTTCTTGTTTGTCATGAATATCAAGTAATTCTTTAATAGTATTAACTACTGCAATGTCACCAAGCGGTATTAAATCGGGCTCTTGCAAACAAAACATTAAATAAATATCAATAGTCCAATTTCCAATTCCTTTTAGTTTAATAAGTTCTTCTCTAACTTCCTTTGCCGATTTTACAGCTAAACTTTCTATATCTAAATCTTTATTTAAAACGGCTTCTGCTAAAATTTTAATGTATTTGGTTTTCTGACGGCTCACGCCAAGATTCCGAAATTCTTCATCTGATAAAACCGACATCGTTTCTGGATTACACGTTGTATAGGCTTTAATTTTTAAGAATGTAGCTTTCGCCGAATCTATCGAAACTTGCTGCTCAAGAATAAGCAATACCAATGTCTCAAAACCTTGCGGACGTTTTGGAATTGGCGGCAATCCATATTTTTCAATAATTTGATGAAATATTGGATTTTTAGCAGATAGAAAATCAATGGCTTCTTGCATAAAATGGTTTTAAGTCCATTTCAAAATTAAGCAAAAAAGAATCTTGCAAAGGCGCAGAGACGCAAAGTTTTAGTTCACGCAGATTTAAGAAAAAAAAAGCCGCAAAGAATTTAAACCTTTGCGACTTTGTAACTTTGATGCTTTGCACCTTAATATTATTTAGAAATAGAATCCGAAAGATCCTTTTACTGCAAATTTATTAGCATCTGGAGTGTTTAAATAACTTCCTCTCCAAGAGAAATCGATTCTAAATACTTTGAAAATATTACCAATTCCTGCATTATATTCCCAATACACATTTTCTGGCGCATTATAAGGCTGACCCGAGGCATTTATGGCACGATTCGCATCTGAAATGGTTCCATGAACTGCTTTTATACCAACAAATTCTCTCCAATTTAGTTTTCTCATAAAAGGAACTCTGGCAAATAACCTTCCTCCAAAATCATGATTCCATTGCAAAGTAGTATATTGATCGGTAATGAACTCATAGAAATTCAAGTTACTAAACGTATTTTCAATTGTGAAATAAGTCTGGTTTCCAGGAATTACACTCATTAATCCCAACGGAATTGTACCCCATGTTTTTCCAGTTTCAAGAATAATATTTGATCTTCCTAATGGCCCAATAATAATAGGCTGTTTATAAAATAATTGAATTTTTTCGTAAGCAAAATCACTGTCAAAAACGCCTTTAATACCATAACTAAAGTTAACAAAGAAATGACTAAAAGGACTGTCAACTAAACTGCGCTCAACTCCGTATCCAATTGTTTTACGATTTGGCATATATTCAAACTGAATATTTGCTTCTGACTGTTTTACCATACTTTCGACCACACCTGCAGGATTTGCTGCACTTGGTAATGTCGTGTAATAATCTAAACTAAAAGTCTTTGAAGCTGATTCTAATGTTCGATAAGAAAAACCTGCTTGAACAATAAAATTCTTTTTAGGCTCCATTTCAAAGGAAACATTACTCAGATTAATATTGGTTAATTTTCCGTTGCTTCCTGTCGTAAATAATGCTGATGACGCAAAACTTCGTCCTAAAATATCATTTGTTGTGGTTAAACTGGCTCCAATTTGTTCAATATCGCGCCTGTTTCCTCCAGAAATAATGATTCTATTTTTTTTGTCGATCATCCATTTTCCTGAAACACCATATTTAAATTTATTATCGTCAAAACCGTAAGCTGTATAAGCCTGCAGACGCCAAGGGTCATTTGGTCCAAAATAAGTTCTTCCTCCGGCTCTTATTCGTATACCTTCGACTTCATTATAGCCAAACGTAGAAAAAATAGGCCCAAAATCGAAATTTTTAAATTCAACATAACCACTTCCTAAAATCGAGACGAGACTATACAACTGCTTAAATCGTTTGACGGTTTGCAGTGTATCAAGCATTTTATAAATACCTGCTTCATCTTTATTTAGTTTCTCAAATCGATTTTCTTCCCAAAATTCAGGCGGCCGTTCATAAACAGCATTGTCTATAAAGTTAACTTCTTCCTTGTAAAATTTCTCTGGTTTCTGAATATTGAATTTATGGTTTCGATATAAAGTGGTTCGTTTTCCGTAAACTCCTTTTGATTTTTCTTTTTTGTTTAAAGCAAAATCAGACATCATATAATCACGAGTTAAAAGAAAAACAGAATCGTTTTCTACTTCAAACTCCTGCTCAATATAAATATCTTTTACCCAGTTAATATTGGCGCTTTTAGTAACACCCATATTAATTTTCTTGATTGCAAAAGTAGAATCGTTTACCCAAAAATCTCCTTTAAAAGTTAATTCGTTTTTACGTCTTGGATAAAAAACAATATTATAACACCATTTTTTGTCTATATAAGCGCTGTCTTTTAAGACATAATTATATACATCAATTCCAGTTCTTGAAAGCGGACTCGTAAAACTTTTATCAAAAAACTTAAGGTGATTATCGTAAATATTATAATCCGAATAAAGATCTTTTACAAATGATAAAATCTGCTGATTACCATTAAAACCAGACATTTTATTTCCGGTAAGATTTTCTTTTACTTTCTTTATTTTATTATCGCCGTAAACGTCATAAACTGATTCGTTGATAAAAATTGGCAGATACGTTTTTCCTGTAACATCTGATGTATCAATATGATTAAAAACAAACTCCATTCCTTTAAAGAGTTTATTTTTCATAAAAGCACTATCGATTGTGTTCATGTCGAACTCAACTTTCTCGTACTTCTGCATCTGATATTGATTGAACTGGTAAAGTCCGTTTTTACGTTTTCTTTCCCATATTTTTCGAAGAATGTCTAATGCAGGATTATTCTTTTTAGATGTTTTTCCGGTATAGATTACAACTTCGTTAAGCACTTCGGCTTCACTCAAAACAATTTTAAAATCGTAATTTACCGCTTTTTCCAAAGGCACTTCACGATCCGAAAATCCTGCAGAAGAAACTAATAAAGCGGTATACGTATTTGGAGATTCCAAATAAAAACGTCCGTCTTCATTAGAGACTATTCCTGTATTTGATCCTTTAAAAACAACATTTGCAAACGGAACCGGCTGATTAGATTTATCTAAAACAATTCCACTCACTTTTGTCTGCGCAGCAGCAATATTTACAAAAGCAAATACAAAAAACAAGCTGAGTAAAATTATTCTTTTCATAATCTGGCAAAAAAAGCTTCATCAATAAAAAAGCTTCATCAATAAATATGACTGATGAAGCTTTATGTGTATTTTATATGTGTATTATTTGTACAATACTTTTTTAACTGCTTTTACTACATCACCTGCGTTTGGCAACCAATCTTTTAATAAAACTGGAGAGTAAGGTGCTGGAGTATCTGCTGTCGTAATACGTTGAATTGGCGCATCAAGGAAATCGAAAGCCTGCTCTTGAACGATATAAGTAATCTCTGAAGAGATACTAGCAAACGGCCAAGCTTCTTCAAGAACTACTAAACGGTTCGTTTTTTTAACTGATTTAAGAATTGCATCTTTATCCATAGGACGAACTGTTCTTAAGTCGATAATCTCACAAGAGATTCCTTCTTTAGCTAATTCATCAGCAGCGATAAAAGCTTCTTTGATGATTTTACCAAAAGAAACGATAGTTACATCTGTTCCTTCACGTTTAATATCAGCAACTCCTAATGGAATAGTGTATTCTCCGTCTGGCACTTCTCCTTTGTCACCATACATTTGCTCAGATTCCATGAAAATTACTGGATCATTATCGCGAATTGCAGATTTTAAAAGTCCTTTTGCATCATAAGGAGTTGACGGTACAACAACTTTAAGACCTGGAGTATTTGCAAACCAGTTTTCTAAAGCTTGAGAGTGTGTTGCTCCTAATTGACCTGCAGAAGCTGTTGGTCCACGGAAAACGATAGGCACATTAAATTGTCCACCTGTCATTTGACGCATCTTAGCAGCGTTGTTTATAATTTGATCAATACCTACTAAACAGAAGTTGAAAGTCATGTATTCTACAATCGGACGACAGCCGTTCATTGCTGAACCTACTGCTATTCCTGTAAAACCTAGCTCAGCAATTGGAGTATCGATTACTCTTTTTTCGCCAAACTCAGCAAGCATTCCTTTTGAAGCTTTGTATGCTCCATTGTATTCTGCAACTTCTTCGCCCATTAAATATATGGATTCATCGTGACGCATCTCTTCGCTCATCGCTTCGCAAATGGCCTCTCTAAATTGTATTGTTCTCATATTTATATTGTATGTTGAATTTTCTGAAGAGCAAAAATAAATATTTTAAATCACTTAAAAGCATAAATTAAGTTTAAAATCGCATGAACTTCTTTCTCTCTATAGGTTTTAACTTTTTTAGCTTTATTGTGATATTTACGAAATCGATATAATACACGTAAAACTCACACTTAATCTTTGTAAAACTTTTTTAGACAAACTTTAAGTTTTTTGTTAATTTCTCCTAATCAAATTCTTTCATCAAAACGGTTTAAATCTAAAATTATTTCAATAAGTAATAACCTTTTATTCAAATTGTTTTTTTTCACTTGGCTTATTCTTTAAATATACTTTACTTCGTAAGGATAATCTTAAAACCAAAACCATGAAAATAAATCTATTATTATTTATTATTATATTTTTTTCAATCGAAGCAAAATCTCAGAGCCTAGTTGGCACCTACACTAGACAACAGCTAAAAACAAAGGATGGGAGACTTCTAGAAAAAGCTAAAACTCCTGAAGTATTCAGCTATATTTATTCTAAAAATAAGTCGATACAAAGACTAACTACTATTCAAAAAACAACCACTGATAACACTGTCATTGAAAATACAGGAGGCAAAATTTTTGCAAGCCGCACTATTCGTCGATCCTCACAAGTAATTAATTACAAAGATTTTGACTCCAAAATATATAAAGTTCTTATGACAAATGACGGGATTGATTCAAATGTAAAAACAAAACTTCCAACATATACATGGGAGCTTTTACCAGAAACCAAAATTATAAATGGCTTTTCTTGTAAAAAAGCGACAACAAAAAATACTGCATTTATTGCCAAACAAGATATTACAGCTTGGTATACCGAAGAAATTCCGATAAAAGATGGACCAATGTTTTACAGTGGATTACCAGGTTTTATTATTCAACTGGAAATTGATGACAATTCTATTTTAGTATTTCAAGAACTAGCTTTTAAGAATGAGAATACCGAAATTGAAATACCAAATAACAGCGCAAAAGAATTAAGCTTTGAAGAATATCAAGCAAGTTTAAAACAAGTTAACTAATTCTAATTTTTCAAAAAAATAATTGAAGCAACTCATTTTCTCTATTAAAAATAAGAAATCATTAGTAGATTTTGACAATCTTCGAAATCGTAATAGTTTTTAAAAATATTATGCGTGCATAGTATAATTATTCCAAATTAAATTCTAAATTTGTAAAAGCATATTATAAATTCAAAATATATACTTATGAAAATACTAGTTTGCATCAGCCATGTGCCTGATACTACTTCAAAAATCAACTTCTCCAATGGTGACTCTGAATTTGATACCAATGGTGTACAATATGTAATTAACCCTAATGACGAATTTGGATTGACTCGTGCAATCTGGTTTCAAGAGCAGCAAGGTGCAAATGTAACAGTGGTAAATGTTGGAGGTCCTGACACTGAACCAACTTTACGTAAAGCTTTGGCAATTGGTGCAAACGAAGCAATTCGTGTAAACGCAAACCCAACTGATGGCTTTTTTGTGGCAAAACAATTAGCAGAAGTAATTAAAAACGGAGGTTATGATCTTGTAATTGCAGGAAAAGAATCTTTAGATTATAATGGAGGAATGGTTCCTGGAATGATCGCTGGTATTTTGGGTTACAACTTCTTAAACTCTTGTACAGCAGTAACCATTGACGGAAATAATGTAAAAGCGGTTCGCGAAATCGACGGTGGAAAAGAAACTGTAGGCACTACTCTTCCATTAATCATTGGTGGTCAAAAAGGACTTGTTGAAGAAAAAGATTTACGTATTCCTAACATGAGAGGAATTATGACAGCAAGAACTAAAGCTTTAACTATTCTTGAACCAGTTGACGCTCCTGTAAATACAAAAGCAGTAAAATTTGAAAAACCAGCTCCAAAATCAGCAGTAAAATTAGTTTCTGCAGATAATTTAGATGAGTTAATCAATTTATTACACAACGAGGCGAAAGTAATCTAGTAATCAGTATTCAGTCGCAGTTTTCAGTTTGCAAAACTTGAAACCTGAAACTTTAAACTTTTAAACAAAAAATTATGTCAATATTAATATATGCAGAATCTGCAGAAGGAAAATTTAAAAAAGTAGCTTTCGAATTAGCTTCTTATGCTAAAAAAGTAGCCGAAAGTTTAGGAACAACTGTTACAGCTTTAACTGTAAACATCAGCGATGTAAGCGAATTGGCTAAATACGGAGTTGATAAGGTTTTAAAAGTAAACAACGATAAATTAGCTGGTTTTACTGCTAAGGCTTACGCCGATGTAATCAAACAAGCTGCTGAAAAAGAAGGAACAAAAGTAGTTTTACTTTCTTCTACAACAGACAGTATTTATCTTTCATCATTAGTTGCAGTCGCTTTAAATGCTGGTTTCGCTTCAAATGTTGTGGGATTACCAGTAAGCACCTCGCCTTTCCAAGTAAAAAGAAATGCTTTTTCAAACAAAGCTTTCAATATTACACAAATCGATACAGATGTAAAAGTTCTTGGCTTAGCTAAAAACTCTTACGGAATTTTTGAAAGCGCAGGAGCTGCAGCTGCCGAAGATTTTAATCCATCAATTGGAGATAACGATTTTGGTGTAAAAGTAGAATCTGTAGAAAAAGTAAGCGGAAAAGTATCTATCGCTGATGCTGATATTGTAGTTTCTGGCGGACGCGGATTGAAAGGCCCGGAAAACTGGGGATTAGTTGAAAATTTAGCTGAAGTTTTAGGCGCTGCAACAGCATGTTCTAAACCAGTTTCTGACTTAGGATGGAGACCTCACAGCGAGCACGTTGGACAAACAGGTAAACCAGTTGCAACAAATTTATATATTGCAATAGGAATTTCTGGAGCAATTCAGCACATTGCAGGTATCAACTCATCAAAAGTAAAAGTGGTTATCAATAACGATCCAGAAGCTCCTTTCTTTAAAGTTGCTGATTATGGTATTGTTGGTGATGCATTTGAAATCGTACCTCAATTAACAGAGAAATTAAAAGCTTTCAAAGCGCAACATTCTTAATTCAAGAATTCTCTTTAAAAATATAGCTGCCTAAAAACAAGATAATCGTATCTTTGTTTTAAGGCAGCTTTTTTGTTCCATATTTTTTGATTAAAATTGCACCTTAATTTTTCAATCAAAAAAAGTATTAAAATGCGGTGCTAAGTGCCCGTTTTACAAACATATATGAGTCTAGTAAAATTATCCATAAAAGGAATTTCATACAGTCAAACTCAAAATGGCGCGTATGCCTTGATTTTGAATGAAGTTGACGGCGAACGAAAATTACCTATTGTTATTGGCGCTTTTGAAGCCCAGTCAATTGCTATTGCCTTAGAAAAAGAGATAAAACCTCCTCGCCCATTAACTCACGATTTATTCAAAAACTTTGCTGAAAGATTTGACATTGTTGTAAAACAAGTCATTATTCACAAATTAGTAGACGGCGTTTTTTACTCAAGCTTAATCTGCGAAAGAGACAAAATTGAAGAAATCATCGATGCTAGAACATCAGATGCTATCGCTTTAGCATTACGTTTCAACGCTCCAATTTTTACCTATAAGAATATTCTGGACAAAGCTGGAATTTATTTAAAATCAAATACAGCCGAAACAGATCAAGGCTCTCAGGAAATTGACGACGTACTTTCTAATCCAGAAACTTTTGGACATGAAGAAGAAACTAATCAATCTGGAGATGTTTATGCAAAACACAGCCTACAAGAACTAAATGAACTTTTAGATCAAGCCGTTTCTCAGGAAGATTATGAAAAAGCTGCAAAAATTAGAGACGAAATCTCGAAAAGATAATTTTAAGGCTGTAAGCCTTAAACTTTAGGCAATAAGCTTAAAGTGCAAAACATAAAAAAACAAGCTTAAGCATTTAGGAAAAAACCTAAAGCTTAAAGCCTAAAGCCTAAAGCAATAATGAAACAGTACTTAGATTTAGTAAAACACGTTTTAGAAAACGGATGCCAAAAAGGAGACCGAACTGGAACTGGAACCAAAAGCGTTTTTGGATACCAAATGCGTTTTGATTTAAGTGAAGGTTTCCCAATGGTTACAACAAAAAAATTGCACTTAAAATCGATCATCTATGAACTGCTTTGGTTTTTAAAAGGTGATACGAATATTAAATATTTACAAGAAAACGGAGTAAAAATATGGGATGCTTGGGCAGACTCTAATGGAGATTTAGGACCTGTTTACGGACACCAATGGCGCAATTGGAACAGCGAAGAAATTGATCAGATTTCTGAATTAATTACTGAATTAAAGACTAATCCAAACAGCCGCAGAATGTTGGTATCAGCATGGAATCCATCTGTTTTGCCAGACACAAAAAAATCTTTTGAAGAAAATGTAGCCAACAATAAGGCAGCATTACCTCCTTGCCATGCCTTTTTTCAGTTTTATGTAGCAACACCAGATTTAGAAAAAGGAGAGACAAAAGGAAAATTATCTTGTCAATTGTATCAACGCAGCGCTGATATATTTTTAGGCGTTCCTTTCAACATTGCTTCTTATGCACTATTAACTATGATGATTGCGCAGGTTTGCGATTTAGAACCTGGCGATTTTATTCATACTTTTGGTGATGCTCATATTTACAACAATCATTTTGAACAATTGGAATTACAATTGACTCGTGAGCCAAAACCGCTTCCAAAAATGATTCTAAACCCAGCTGTTAAAAACATTTTCGATTTTGACTATAATGACTTCACACTTGTTGACTATGAACCGCATGCGGGCATAAAAGGAAGTGTTGCTGTATAAAAACAAAAAAAAATCCGCTTAAAATTTTAAGCGGATTTTTTTATACTACTAAAACACTGTTTTCACTACCGGCGAAATCATTCCATTTATATGAATCTGCTTCAGGATCATTAATGTAAATACCGTCGATTACATATTTGAATTCATAAATAGCATCTTTTACTAAGTCATACGTAGCCTTAAATGTTCCATTCTTTAGTTTACTCAAAGTTCCTTCTTCAGGATTCCAGTTATTAAAATCTCCAACAACCGCTGCCGAATCAGCATCTTTGGCATCTATAGAAAAAGTAACTTTTACAACTGGTTTTGTTTTGATAAATTGTTTCTTTAAAGACATAACTAATTAGTTTTTAGATTTATAGAAACTAAAATTACATAAATTCAACTAAACTTTTCACAATACAATTCCGATTTGTGATAATAGCAAAAACAGCTCGTTTTTTTAATTACATCAACAATTTAAAGAGTATATTTTTTTTGTATATTTATTTACAACTCATTTTCAAACAAATATTCTGCAGTCAAAATACGGTGTTTTAAAAATAAATTCTAACTTTATAATCTCATTTATATCGGTATGGAAAAAGAAGTGCACGAACAATACGAGTATGCAAGAAGACGTATAAGACAAAAAAAAATCCTTTATTTTCATTTTGTACTTTTTCTACTAGGAAGTTTATTTATTTTCATTGCAAATAGATTTTTTGGTTTTGGAGCTTCAACAGAGCAAAACTGGTGCTTATGGGGCATTACTTTATGGTTCTTCATTTTTATACTTCACTTTATAAAAGTTTACATTACAGATCGATTCATGAACAAAAAATGGGAAAGGGAACAAATTGACAGGTTAGTTGCTTTACAGCAAAAGAGAATCAGTCAATTAGAATCAAGGATTAATGAGGATACCGAAAATAAAATTTAGTTTTAGTACATTATGATTATAATGATTGCGGCTGTTGCCGAAAACAATGCTCTTGGAAAAAATAATGATTTAGTATGGCATCTGCCAAATGATTTTAAAAGATTCAAAACACTAACAACAAATCATCATATTATAATGGGAAGAAAAACATTTGAAAGTTTTCCCAAACCATTACCTAACCGAGTACATATTGTTATTACCAGACAAAAAGATTATGCCCCTGAAGGCTGTATAGTTGTAGACAGCATAGAAAAAGCTATCGCATTATGCCCCGAAAATGAAGATTCATATATTATTGGAGGCGGCGAAATTTACAATTTAGCTTTACCTTATACTGATATAATCGAAATAACTAAAGTGCATCACACATTTGATGCTGATACATTTTTTCCTAAAATCAATAAAAGTGAGTGGTTATTAGTAGAATCTGAAGAAAATTTTAAAGATGAAAAACATCTTTACGATTATACTTATGAAACTTACATTAGAAAATAAATAAAAAAACATCCTCTTTTGAAGGATGTTTTTTAAAAATGACTGATTGTTAGCCTTGACTAATTCAAGAAATAGTTTTTGTAAAAATCACAAATGCAAAGTGCATCTGAAATAACTGAATAACATTTACTGTTAATTGAGAACGAATCTCAATATAAGCCTTTAATAACAAATACCACTAAGATATTAAAGGCAGAAAATTAAAATTTCCAAAAACAAATTTAATCCTAAGAACGTATTTCGCACTTTAAAAATAGTATCCCCCCAAGAACAATACTTTTAAAACTACTTACTTGAACAAATTAGCTGTCAGTGCAAAAAAACAGCTGTTTGATTAAGTCAATATGATAAATCAATCATTAAATTTTTATCATTTTTACTTTAACAAAGTTGTACATAAAATACACATCATACAATACCCACTTTTAGTGATTTTTTAAAAATACCCACTTTTGGTGATGGCAAAAACTTCAACTAAAAATGATTTTTATTCTCGATTTTAAAACATTTAATTTACACTTTAAAAAACTCAACTACAGTTAAAGCAGATTGTTTATATTTGCGTAAATAAAAATAATGTCTGAAAAAATAACCCCATATAAAGATTCTTCTTTAGGTAAAAAAGAACAAGTAGCCCAAATGTTTGACAACATTTCTGGGAACTACGACAATTTAAATCGTGTAATCTCATTTGGTATTGATGTCAAATGGCGAAAAAAAGTATTAAAAATAGTTTCAGATACTAAACCAAAAGTCATTCTTGACATTGCTACAGGAACTGGCGACTTAGCCATTTTAATGGCTCAAACTAAAGCAGAAAAAATTATTGGTCTAGATATTTCTGCAGGAATGCTTGAAGTTGGAAAGAAAAAAGTAGAAGAAAAAAATCTATCTTCTGTTATAGATTTAGTGTTAGGAGATTCTGAAAATATTCCTTTTGATGATAACTATTTTGATGCAATAACAGTTGGTTTTGGCGTTCGTAATTTTGAGAATCTAGAAAAAGGTTTTTCTGAAATTTTACGAGTTTTAAAACCAAATGGTGTATTTGTAATTTTAGAAACTTCAGTTCCTGACAAAACACCATACAAACAAGGATATAAATTTTACAGCAAAAATATATTGCCAGTTATAGGAAAATTGTTTTCTAAAGACAATTCGGCATACGGTTATTTATCTGAATCTGCTGCAGCTTTCCCATATGGAGAAGCATTAAACAATATTTTAAGAAAAACTGGGTTTATAGATGTTGTAGCAATGCCTCAGACTTTTGGTGTAGCAACCATTTATTCAGCATCTAAAAAGTAGTATGAAAAAAATTGTAATCTTATTTTTATTAGTCTTATCGACAAAAGGATATTCTCAATTTGCTAAAAGCATGTTTAGCAAAGATCCTATTATAAATCTTGAAAACTGGCAAAAACAACGTATTTACTTTGGCTATTACTTAGGTTTCAACAGCTTTGACTTTAAGTTTGATTACAAAAACGTCGTAAATCAGGATATTCAAGTTAAAAAAACAACTGGTTTTAATGTCGGTGTAGTCGCTGATTTAAGATTGCAAGAGTATATTAATTTGCGCTTTGAACCGGGTTTATATTACACAAAACGAGATTTATATTACCCTAATTTTACTTCTAAAACTGATTACTTGAGAGAAGTAAACAGCACCTATATCCATTTTCCTTTATTGTTGAAGTTTTCATCATTGCGTACAGGAAATGTTCGTCCTTATTTAGTTGGCGGAATGTCTACAACATTAAACCTATCGAGCAACTCTAAATCTACGGATGACAATGCTGAAGGAAAATTCAGAGTAAAACCATGGACTGCTGCTTATGAGCTTGGCTTTGGAATAGATTTCTTTACGGAGTATTTTATTTTCTCTCCTTCTATTAGAGGTATGTTTGGCATTACAAACGAATTAGTTCAAGACAAAGATCCATTAAGCCCTTGGACAAGCAACATCGATTCTATGAAATCAAGGGCTCTTTTAATAAATTTTACCTTTCACTAAAACAAAATCTTAACTATTTCGTTTAAACTCACTAAGAATAATCGCGGTTGCTGTTGCTACATTTAAACTTTCTGTTTTTTGCAGCTCTCCAAACCTAGGAATTGTTAATCGTGTGGTAACCGTTTTTTCAATTTCTGCCGAAATACCATTGGCTTCATTACCCATAATAATGATTCCGTTTTCAGGCAGATTTTTTTTATAAATAGTTTCGCCATCCATAAAAGTTCCAAAAACAGGAAGTTTTGTTTGACTTAAATACGTTTTGAGATCAACATAATTTACATTTACTCTGGTGATAGATCCCATTGTGGCCTGTACAACTTTTGGATTGTAAATATCGACTGTTTCTTTAGAACAAACAATTTGTTTAATTCCAAACCAGTCGCAAAGACGCAAAATGGTTCCTAAATTTCCTGGATCACGAATATCATCTAAAGCAAGGATCAAACCAGTACTATTGATTTCGTTTTCAACTGGCATTTTAAAAACTGCTAAACAAGAATTTGGAGTTGTCAGCGCGCTTATTTTTTTTAGTTCTTGATCATTAATAAGGGTTCGCTTTGAAGTTTGAACTTCTTGAAAATCATTTAATGTGGTGTATAAATGCTCTAATTCAAAATTGGATTGCAGTAATTCTTGAATTACCTTTACCCCCTCGGCAAAAAACAATTGATTTACAAAACGTTGCTTTTTTTGATGCAAACCTGAGATAAGCTTTATTTGGTTTTTAGTAACCATAAAATAATGTACTTTTGAATTAAATTTTTAAAAACACTTGAAAAAGAATTCTACAAAAATAACAGCATTTATTCTAATAGCAATACTTATTTGCGCTTGTAATGCTGTAAAAAGAGTTCCTGACGGAAAAAACCTTCTTGTAAAAAATAATATTCTTGTAAACGGGAAATCTACAAATGATGAAACAGCCTTAAATCAAATGTATCAAAAACCTAATGGTAAACTGTTAGGATACAAACTTCGTCTGAATTTATACAACTTAGCAAACTTAAATCCAGACTCAACTTACAAGGCTCAATTTATAAAACACCCGCACAGATATGAACGCTGGTCTAAAGTATTATCTGCAAAGCAAGTTGATCGACTTGGACAATCTTTTTTAAACAAAGGACTTAATGATTTTTTAAAAAATACCGGTGAAGCACCAGTAATAATTGATACCGCAAAGGCAAAAAAGTCATTGTTGCGCTTAAAATATTACTATTTCAACAATGGTTATTTTAATGTTTCTACAGATTATTCTATTGACAGTATTGCTCAAAAAAAGGCTCAGATAAATTATAAAATAACTACTGGCCCTGGTTATACTATAGACACTATTCGAACTAAAATAATGACTCCTGCCCTTGATTCGTTATACAAAAACAATCCCGAAGCTTCGGTTTTAAAATCTGGAAATCAGTATAAAACTTCCGATTTCGAAGAAGAAAAGAATCGCATCACAACCTATTTTAGAAATCACGGTGCTTATTTTTTTCAGCCTACTTACATCACTTTTGACATTGATACAATTGGCAAAAAAAACAAAGCTAATGTAACTCTTATTATCAGCAACAACAATATACAGGAAAAAGACTCCAGCAGAACAGAACCTTTTAAACTATATACGATCAGCGATGTAAATATTTTTACCGATTACTCTGCTGCAAATGCCAAAAGTAAAATCAGTGACAGTACTACTTATAACAACTTCAATTTATACAGTTATAAAAAACTAAAATATAAGCCTCGCGCCATTACCGATGCCGTTTTTATAAATAAAGGAAGTACTTTTTCTGACACTAGAACAACTCTTTCATCACGATATTTAAATAATCTTAAAATTTTTAATTACCCATCAATACAATATGAGGTAGATAAACGCGACTCAACCGCACAGTCTTTAATTGCAAAAGTTTATTTAACTCCTAGAAAAAAATATAGTTTTGGTACAACTTTAGACGTAACGCACTCCAATATTCAAGACTTTGGTATTGGGGCCAGTATATCCGAAACTATACGAAATGTATTCAACAGAGCTGAAACTTTAGAAATATCGACCCGTTTAAACATTGGATCTTCTAAAGACATGGCTAATCCAAACGATAACTTTTTTAACGTTTCTGAATATGGGGTTGATTTAAAACTTAACTTCCCAAGAATTCTAATGCCTTTTGGTACTGAAAAAATTATTCCAAAAAGAATGATTCCATCTACCAGTATTTCGGCAGGTTTTTCAAAACAGCGCAATATTGGTTTAGACAAAGAAAACTTTACAGGAGGAATATCTTACAACTGGTCACCAAAGCGACATAATTCTGTAAAATTTGATCTGCTTAATGCCCAATTCGTTAGAAACTTAAATCCTAACAATTATTTCAACGTTTATACTTCATCTTATGACGAATTGAACGGAATTGGTAAAGATTATAATATAAATCCAAACTTCTGGGGAGAAACACCAGAAGAACAAATTAGAAAAGATCTGACTATTCCAAATGGAACGACAGGTTTTACCAGTGATGTATTGAACAACAAAACGGCATTACTTCCTGGCGACCCACAATATAAAGATGTAGAAAGTATAGAAGAAAGAAGGGTTCGTTTAACTGAAAACGATTTCATTTTAGCAACCAGCTACACTTTTACTAAAACAACTAAAAAGGATTTAGCAGACAATACTTTTTATCAATTTAAAACTAAAATAGAATCAGCTGGAACTTTATTATCAGCCATTTCAAGTATAGGAAACCTGCCAAAAAATGGAAATGGTAATTACGAAATTTTCAACTTAGAATACTCCGAGTATATAAAAACTGAGTTTGACTATATCAAACACTGGGATTTTGGAAAAGAGAAAGTATTAGCTGTTCGAAGCTTTTTTGGAATAGCAGTTCCTTTTGGAAATTCAAATTACATTCCTTTCTCACGAAGTTATTACGCAGGAGGATCAAATGACAATCGTGCTTGGCAGCCTTACTCTCTTGGACCTGGAAGCACGAATGCTGTAAATGATTTCAATGAGGCAAATATGAAAATTGCTTTTAGTGCAGAATACAGATTTAAAGTGTTTGGAGATGTCAAAGGAGCCATCTTTGCAGATGCCGGAAATATCTGGAATGTGCTCGATAATGTCATCGATGAGAAGGCAAAATTTTCTGGCGTAAACGATTTAGCTGAAATCGCTGTAGGTTCGGGATTTGGTTTACGATACGATTTAAGCTTTTTTGTTATTCGTTTAGATTTAGGCTTTAAGACCTATAATCCGGCACATGAGAAGGGTGACCGTTGGTTTAAAGAGTACAATTTTGGGCACTCGGTTTTAAATTTTGGAATAAATTATCCGTTCTAATGCTAATTAATTCTTATTTTTGCAACCTAAAAACTAAAAACAACTATAAAAAAAATTACAATGGCACACAATATTAAACCCGGAGTAGCTACAGGAGATCAAGTACAGGAGATTTTTAATTATGCGAAAGAAAAAGGATTTGCTTTACCTGCTGTAAATGTTACAGGATCTAGTACTATCAATGGAGTTCTAGAAACTGCAGCAAAATTAAATGCACCGGTTATCATTCAATTTTCTAATGGAGGAGCACAATTTAACGCTGGAAAAGGTTTATCTAACGCAGGCGAAAAAGCAGCAATCGCTGGTGGAATCGCTGGAGCGAAACACATTCATACTTTAGCTGAGGCTTATGGTGCAACTGTAATTTTACATACTGACCACTGCGCAAAAAAATTATTGCCATGGATCGATGGTTTATTAGATGCTTCTGAAAAACATTTTGCAGAAACAGGAAAACCATTATTCAGTTCTCATATGATCGATTTGTCTGAGGAGCCAATCGAAGAGAACATCGAAATTTGCAAAGAATATTTAGCTAGAATGAGCAAAATGGGAATGACATTAGAAATCGAACTTGGTATTACAGGTGGAGAAGAAGATGGCGTTGACAACTCAGACGTAGACAGCTCAAAATTATACACACAGCCAGAAGAGGTAGCTTATGCTTACGAAGAATTATCTAAAGTAAGTCCTAAATTTACAATAGCGGCTGCTTTTGGAAACGTTCACGGTGTTTACAAACCAGGAAACGTAAAATTAACTCCAAAAATCTTAAAAAATTCTCAAGATTTCGTTCAAGACAAATTCAAAACTGGTCACAATCCAGTAGATTTTGTTTTCCACGGAGGTTCAGGTTCTACACTTGAAGAAATTAGAGAAGCTATTGGATACGGAGTTATCAAAATGAACATCGATACTGATTTACAGTTTGCTTATACTGAAGGAATCCGTGATTATATGGTAAACAATATTGAGTATTTAAAAACTCAAATTGGTAATCCAGAAGGAGCTGATGTTCCTAACAAAAAATACTATGACCCAAGAAAATGGGTTCGTGAGAGCGAAGTAACATTCAACGCAAGACTTGAACAAGCTTTTGCTGACTTGAATAACGTAAATACACTTTAATTTTTAGATTTCTGATTTTAGATTTCAGACTTCTAAAAAAGCCTGAAATCTAAATTTTGAATCAGATTGAAAAATCTAAACTTTAAAATCTACATTCTAAAATTAAAAAAATGGCTTGGTTTAAAAGACAAGAAAAAGGAATTACGACCGCGACAGAAGATAAAATGGACGTTCCGAAAGGATTGTGGTACAAATCTCCTACTGGAAAAATTATTGATGCTGACGAATTAGCAAGAAACTTATTCGTAAGCCCTGAAGATGATTTTCATGTTCGAATTGGAAGCGCAATCTATTTTGAAATTTTATTCGACAACAACGAATTTGTTGAGTTAGACAAAAACATGACATCAAAAGATCCTTTGCATTTTGTTGACACAAAAAAATATGCAGAAAGATTAAAAGATGTAATGGAAAAAACTCACCTTAAAGATGCTGTCCGTACGGGAGTAGGAAAATCTAAAGGAAAAGAACTTGTAATTTGCTGTATGGATTTCGCTTTTATTGGTGGATCTATGGGAGCTGTTGTAGGTGAAAAAATCGCAAGAGGTATTGATCACGCAATCAAAAACAAACTGCCTTTTGTAATGATTTCTAAATCTGGCGGGGCTCGTATGATGGAAGCTGCTTATTCTTTAATGCAATTAGCAAAAACTTCTGTAAAACTAGCTCAATTAGCTGAAGCAAAATTACCTTATATCTCTCTTTGTACAGATCCAACGACAGGAGGAACAACTGCATCTTACGCAATGTTAGGAGACATTAACATCTCTGAACCAGGCGCTTTGATTGGTTTTGCTGGACCGCGTGTTGTACGTGACACTACAGGAAAAGATTTACCAGAAGGTTTCCAAACTGCTGAATTCTTATTAGAGCACGGTTTCTTAGATTTTATCACGCCTAGAAAAGAATTGAAAGATAAGATTAACTTATACATCGATTTGATTCAAAACAATACAATTAGATAGTTTTTAACTCTCTAAAACAAAAATCCCAAGAATTACTTCTTGGGATTTTTTTATATCCAAAAGTGAATATGTATTATTGTTATGGAATTTAAAAAAGAAAAAACTTGTAAAATTCCAGAATTACATAAAGATCTAAAATTAAAACTTAGTCCCTTTGCCTCTCTGAACCTTTGACCCTCAAAAAAACTACATTCCAGTTCGGATTGCTTCAACTGGATCTAAGTTTGCAGCAGAAATTGCTGGAAGAATTCCTGAAATTAATCCAATAAGCGCCGCTAAAGTTGTTCCTAATACAATATTCCCAAAACTTAAAACAAACTCAAAATCGAGTGCTTTTGTCAAAATAAGAGCAATTCCCCAAACCATCAACAAACCAATAATTCCACCAATTACTGAAAGAATTATTGCTTCAAATAAAAATTGAAATAATATAAACCTGTTTTTTGCTCCCAATGATTTTTGAATCCCAATTAAGTTTGTTCTTTCTTTTACCGAAACAAACATAATATTTGCAATTCCGAAACCGCCAACTAAAAGAGAAAATCCGCTGATAATCCAACCTACAACATTCATCTGCCCTAAAATTCCATCGATAAAATCTGTAAAACCGGAAAGAACATTTACAAAAAAATTATCAATCTCTCCTGCTTTCATTCCTCTAGTCGCTCGAAGTTTTTGTGCAACTTCAGCTTTATAAGCATCCATATCAATACCTTTCTCTGGTTTCAAAACAATTACCGGAGTCATCGCATCGCTGTCACCATACATTTTACGCAAAAAATTAGCTGGCAAATACACGGACGTATCGTTGCTGTCTCCAAAAAAACCTGCTCCTTGTTTTTCAATTACACCAATTACAGTAAAACGCTGGCCATAAAGTCGTATATTTTTACCAATAGGATCACTGCTTCCAAAAAGCCCTTCGGCAATATCATATCCTAGAACTATTACTGCAGTTCCTGAATTCGATTCAGATTCATTATAAAATCTTCCTTTATCGAAACTCAATCCGTCAATATCGACCATTTCGCTTGACGACGGCACAATATTCACATCGCTGACGGTTTTTGAATCGTATTTTAAACTTTCATGATTTACAAAAAGCTGATACGCAACCTGATCTGTATTATTAAGAGAATTTTTTAAAGCGATATATTCATCATATTTCACATTTGGAAACTGCTCTCTCTTCCATTGCGGAATTTCGGAAGGTCCAAAACAGTATTTCATTAAATAAATCGTATTTTTATCTAAACTGCTCAAATCTTTTGAAATTTTTCTATCCAAAGAATCAACAGCAGCTAAAACAGCAATAATTGAAAAAATACCAATAGTAACACCTAAAAGCGACAATAAAGTTCGCAGTTTATTATTTCGCAAAGCGCTTATGGCAAAGCTTAAACTTTCTTTTAATAATCTTAGATAAAGAAGCATATAGTAGTATTTTTCAACAAAGTAAAATTCAATAATTTAAAAACAAAAACCTAATAAAAGTTAACTTACTCATCAGTAGATTTTTTTAGCATAATGTTACATTAATTTTCTTTAAAATAATATATAAAAAAACTACTTTTGCAGTCTCAAAAATCATAACTACACAATGAGCACAACTAAAAAAATACAATCGGCATTAATTTCTGTTTTTTCTAAAGATGGATTAGAACCAATCGTTAGAAAATTACACGAACAAAATGTTACACTTTACTCGACTGGAGGAACTGAAGATTTCATTAAAAACCTTGGTATTCCGGTAGTTCCTGTTGAAGATATTACTTCTTTCCCTGAAATTCTTGGAGGACGAGTTAAAACTTTACATCCAAAAATTTTCGGAGGAATCTTGAATCGTCAAGATAACGAAAGCGATGTACAGCAAATGAAGGAATTTGATATTCCGCAGATTGATTTAGTAATTGTTGACTTGTATCCTTTTGAAAAAACAGTTGCTTCTGGTGCAAGCGAGCAAGATATTATCGAGAAAATTGACATTGGCGGAATTTCATTGATTCGTGCTGGAGCAAAAAACTTCAAAGACACAGTCATTGTTGCTTCTGTTAATGAATACAGTTTGCTTTTAGATTTGATTACAGAACAAAATGGTTCTACAACTCTTGAAAACAGAAGATTATTAGCTACAAAAGCTTTCCACGTATCTTCTCATTACGATGGAGCTATTTTTAATTATTTCAATACAGACGAGACTATTTACAAAGAAAGTATTGCAAATGGTCAAGTTTTAAGATATGGTGAAAACCCTCACCAAAAAGGTTTCTTCTTTGGAGATTTTGATGCTATGTTCAATAAACTTCACGGAAAAGAATTATCATACAACAACTTGCTTGATGTTGATGCTGCAGTAAATTTAATTGCTGAATTCAAAACTGACGGACCAACATTTGCGATTCTTAAACATAATAATGCTTGTGGCCTAGCTTCAAGAAAAACAATCAGCGAAGCTTATTTAGCGGCTTTAGCTTGTGATCCTACTTCTGCTTTTGGAGGAGTCCTGATTTCTAATACTAAAATTGATTTAGAAACAGCTCAGGAAATCAACAAATTATTCTGCGAAGTAGTTATTGCTCCATCTTATGATGATGAAGCAGTTACAGTTTTACAAGAAAAGAAAAACAGAATTATATTAGTTCAAAATGAAGTTGAATTACCAAATCGCCAAGTAAGAACTTGTCTTAATGGTTTGTTAATTCAGGACAGAAATAATATTACAGATAATAAAGAGCATTTAAAAACCGTTACAATTACAGAACCTACTGCTCAAGAGATAGAAGATTTGATTTTTGCATCAAAAATTTGCAAGAACACAAAATCAAATACAATTGTCTTTGCAAAAAACGGAACTTTAATTTCATCTGGTACAGGTCAGACTTCAAGAGTTGATGCTTTAATGCAGGCTGTTGACAAAGCAAAAGCTTTTGGATTTGATTTAACCGGCGCTTCTATGGCAAGCGATGCATTTTTTCCATTTCCGGATTGTGTAGAATTAGCCAAAAAAGCAGGAATAACTGCTGTAATTCAGCCAGGAGGCTCAATAAAAGACGAATTAAGTATAAATTATTGCAATGAAAATAATGTTGCAATGGTATTTACAGGAACTCGTCATTTTAAACATTAATTTGTTTAACTTTGTTCGATAAATAATTTATAACATTTTAAACCCCTAAAAAACTTATGGGATTTTTTGATTTCATGACCGAGGATATTGCGATAGACCTTGGTACCGCAAACACTTTAATCATTCATAATGATAAAGTTGTTATTGATAGTCCGTCAATCGTTGCACGTGACAGAATATCAGGCAAAATCATTGCTGTTGGTAAAGAAGCCAACATGATGCAAGGTAAAACGCATGAAAACATCAAGACCATAAGGCCTTTAAAAGATGGTGTAATTGCTGATTTTGATGCTTCGGAAAAAATGATCAATATGTTCATTAAAAGCATTCCTGCATTGAAAAAAAGAATGTTTACTCCAGCTTTACGTATGGTGGTTTGTATTCCTTCTGGTATTACTGAGGTTGAAATGAGAGCGGTAAAAGAATCTTGTGAAAGAGTAAACGGAAAAGAAGTTTATTTAATTCACGAGCCTATGGCTGCTGCAATTGGTATTGGCATTGATATTATGCAGCCAAAAGGAAACATGATTGTCGATATTGGAGGTGGTACAACAGAAATTGCTGTTATCGCTTTAGGCGGAATTGTTTGCGATAAATCTGTAAAAATTGCAGGTGACGTATTCACAAATGACATCGTTTATTACATGCGTACACAACACAACCTTTTTGTAGGAGAAAGTACTGCTGAAAAAATAAAAATTCAAATTGGAGCGGCTATCGAAGATTTAGACGGCCCGCCAGAAGATATGTCTGTTCAAGGTAGAGATTTGCTTACAGGGAAACCAAAACAAGTAGATGTTTCTTACCGCGAAATCGCAAAAGCATTAGACAAATCGATTCAACGAATTGAAGATGCTGTAATGGAAACATTATCTCAAACACCTCCTGAATTAGCTGCCGATATTTACAATACAGGTATTTATTTAGCTGGTGGAGGATCTATGTTAAGAGGTCTTGACAAACGTATTTCTCAAAAAACAGATTTGCCAGTTTATATTGCTGAAGATCCTTTAAGAGCTGTTGTTCGTGGAACTGGAATGGCACTTAAAAACATTGCAAAATTTAAAAGTATCTTAATCAAATAAGATTCAAAATAGTAATCAATTTACTTTTATTAGAGTCAAATTTCACTATTTGACTCTAATAAAATTTGAAACCAAAAGCATATCCTGAAACAAAATAACCAAACAAGAAATGCAGCAAATTTTTAATTTCATTTTAAGAAACAGTAATCGATTGCTGTTTTTGCTGCTTTTAGGTATTTCGTTGACGCTCACAATTCAGTCACACTCCTATCACAGAAGCAGAGTAATCAGTTCCGCAAATTTTTTAAGCGGAGGCGTTTACGAAAGAATTAATCACATCAACGAATATTTGAATTTAAGATCTGAAAATGATGAACTTGTACTTGAAAATGCAAGATTAAAAAGTCTTTTATTCAACAAAGAAGACACTACCAAAATACCTTTGGCCGATAGTATAAAAGGAGTAAAACCTGCAGATATTATTGTGTCAAAAGTAATTCACAACTCTTATAATACTCACGAAAACTATATTACTTTAAACTCTGGAGCAAACGACGGAGTTAAACAAGATATGGGAGTAATTAACAGTTTAGGAATTATTGGAGTTGTAGATAATACATCACCAAGATATTCGACTGTTGTGAGTATTTTGAACATGAAGTCTCAAATTAATGCCAAAATCAAAAAATCAAATCATTTTGGTTCTTTAACATGGAATGGAAAAAGCACAGGATTTGCACAGTTGGAAGATGTACCTAGACTTGCCACTATTAGAAAAGGAGACACAATTGTTACTGGAGGACAATCTGTAATTTTCCCAGAAGGAATAAACATTGGTACAGTTGAGAAAATATACATTAAAAAAGGTACCAGTTATTATGTTATAGATGTTAAACTTTTTAACGATATGACAAATCTAGGGCATGTTTATATTATCAAAAGTAAGGACAGAGAAGAACTTATTAATTTAGAAAACAAAAACAAGGAAAAAGATGAATAGCGCTTTATTAGTCAATATTCTTCGTTTTATTATGTTACTAGCAATTCAGGTTGTTATTTTCAATAATATGAATTTTTTAGGGTACATAAGTCCCTTCCCATATATCTTGTATATTATATTATATCCTGTAAACAGTAATAGGGCTGGATTAATTATCTCTAGCTTTCTATTAGGATTGATGATGGATATGTTTTGTAATTCTGGCGGAATTCATGCAACTGCTTGTGTAATTCTTGCCTATTACAGGCCTTACATCTTTAAATTTTCAT
The DNA here is from genome assembly GCF_004119505.1 of Flavobacterium sp. YO64. NCBI lineage: Bacteria > Pseudomonadati > Bacteroidota > Flavobacteriia > Flavobacteriales > Flavobacteriaceae > Flavobacterium > Flavobacterium sp. YO64. The sequence goes on from NZ_NRQV01000004.1 coordinate 234,382, forward strand.
TTGGCTTAAGCTATGAATATCAGACCATTAAACTAAACGAATCTTTAACACCTGAAAGATTTTCATTTATTCTAGTATCTGTTTTATTGCATCACATTATACTATTTACATTAGAAGCTTTTCAATTTAAATTTATACTAGACATTTTACTGCGAACCTTGTTCAGCACCATTTTTACAATAATCACTTCAATTATAATAATTTATCTTATTAAGCCCAATAAACGATGAGAAAAGTTCTGCTGCCCTCTTTAATCATTATTGCAGCATCTTTGCTAGTAATGCGGATATTTTATCTGCAGATCATTGATGATTCGTTTAAATTGAAATCAGAAAATAATGCCATTAAAAAAGTCTACGATTATCCAGAACGAGGATATATCTATGACCGAAATGGCAAATTACTGGTTGCCAATCAGGCTTCTTACGATATCATGGTAATTCCTAGAGATATTAAAGAAAATCTTAATATCCCAGAGTTTTGTGCATTACTAAATATTACTCCCGAAGATTACGAGAAAAGAGTTGCTAAAGCAAAAGTTTACAGCCCACGATTACCATCTGTATTTTTATCTCAGTTAAATAAAAATGAATTTGCTGCTTTTCAGGAAAAAATCAGAAAATTTGAAGGTTTTTATTTTCAGAAACGTTCACTTCGTGACTACGAAGTAGATTATGGCGCTAATATTTTTGGTTTCATAACACAGGTAAATGAGCGCCAAATTGCAAAAAACCCATATTACAATAGCGGTGATTTAATAGGAAAACAAGGGGTTGAAGAAAGTTACGAAGAGATTTTACGTGGTATAAAAGGAGTAAAATACATTCAGAAAGACAAATACAATCGTGAAATTGGCTCTTATAAAGAAGGTAAATACGACACGATCGCTGTTGCTGGTGAAGATATCAATTTAACAATCGACGCTGAACTTCAAAAGTATGGCGAAGAGTTAATGATTAATAAAAGAGGAGGAATTGTTGCTATCGAACCAAAATCTGGTGAAATTTTAGCATTAGTAACCGCTCCATCATATGACCCGGGAATTCTAGTTGGAAGACAACGTTCTAAAAACTATACTCTTTTGTATCATGATTCGATTGCTAAACCGTTATATGACAGAGGGCTTTTGGCTGAGTATCCTCCTGGTTCTCCTTTTAAAATCTTAACAGGTTTAGTGGCTCTGCAAGAAGGCGTTATCAACGAGCAAACTACTTTTATGTGTCATCATGGATTTAGTTATGGACGCGGCCGTTTTATGAAATGTCACGGATTTGGACCTCATCAATTACATAATGGGATTTACAACTCTTGCAACACTTACTTTGCACAAGCCTATATGTTAACAATCAACAAATATGCAAATCCAGGTAAAGCGGTAGATGTTTGGAGTGATCATATGAGAAGTTTTGGTTTAGGTCAATTTATGGGGTATGATTTACCAACAGGAAAGAGAGGTAATATTCCAAATTCTAAAACTTACAAAAGAATTTATCCTAACGGAGGCTGGAGAAGCACAACAATTGTATCGAATGCAATTGGTCAGGGAGAGGTTTTAATGACACCTATTCAGCTTGCTAATATGATGGCAACTGTTGCAAATCAAGGATACTATTACACGCCTCATATCATTAAAAAAATTGAGGGTGAAAAAATTGATTCAAAATTTACAACTAAACATACCACTTCAATTGATCAGAAATATTTCCCGCCAGTTATAAGCGGTTTATTCGATGTATACAACAAAGGTACTGCGCACGCTTTAAGAGTTGAAGGAATTGACATTTGTGGAAAAACGGGTACAGCTGAAAACTTTGCAAAAATTAACGGCAAAAGAACACAACTAAAGGATCACTCCATTTTTGTGGCATTTGCACCAAAAGACAATCCAAAAATTGCGATTGCAATTATGATTGAAAATGGAGGTTTTGGAGCTACCGTGGCAGGTCCAATTGCGAGTTTAATGATAGAAAAATATTTAAGAAAAAAAATAACGAGAACTGATTTAGAGATTCGTGTTTTAAACAAAAGTTTAGCAAGCGAATATGCTAAACTTGGAGGAATGAACGAAGCCAGCGCAATCGAATCTACACCAAAAGATTCCCTTTTAAAAGCTAAAATCATTGCCCCAAAAACGACAGCTCCAAAAACAGAGGCTAAAAAAACAACAATAGACACTACTAAAAAGAACTAAGAAAGATTATTTCAAATGAAAAATCAAAGTGTAAAAAATAACATTGACTGGATAAGTGTCTTTATCTATATTGCATTGGTAATACTAGGGTGGCTGAATATTTATTCTTCATCACTATTATCAACTGATGGAACATATCAAAAACAATTAATCTTTATTGGATGTACCATTCCTTTAATTTTTGTTGTGCTTTTTGTTGATGGAAAATTTTACGAAAAATACGCCAGCATAATATTTGGCGTATCCTTATTGTCATTGGCGGGCTTATTTCTGTTTGGAAAAACCATTGCAGGACAAAGATGCTGGTATGCAATTGGAAGCTTTACTTTACAGCCATCTGAGTTCGCAAAAGCAGCTACATCATTAGCATTAGCTAAATATTTAAGTGACACCCAAATTAACCTTAAAGAAACCAATAGACAGCTGCAGGCACTAGCAATAGTTTTTTTACCTGTAATGTTAATCCTGCCTCAACCCGATCCAGGAAGTGCTTTAATATACAGTGTTTTTATCCTTGTTTTATTTAGAGAAGGATTGCCTTCTTGGTACGTTTGGACAGGTTTTATTACTATCCTTTTATTTGTATTAACGCTCGTTTTAGAACCTTATGCTGTTATTTTAATAGCTTTAGGAGTGCTAATTATTATACATTTTAAAGGACGGGCGGTAGATCGAAATATTATTTTGAGTGCTATTTTATTAGTTGTTATTTCGGGCTTTGTACTCTCTGTTGATTACGTTTTTGACAACGTATTTAAACAACACCATAGAGACCGTTTTAATATTCTTTTAGGAAAAACTGTAGACATGAAAGGTATCGGTTATAACACTAACCAATCTGAAATTGCAATTGGATCTGGAGGATGGATTGGAAAAGGCTTTTTAGAAGGAACTCAAACTAAAGGAGGATTCGTTCCTGAACAGCATACCGATTATATTTTTACAACTGTAGGTGAAGAATGGGGATTTGCGGGTTCTTTAGTCGTTATTTTGCTTTTTGTGGGCTTATTTTTAAGAGTAATATATCTGGCTGAAAGGCAAAAAACCAAATTCAGCCGTGTTTATGGTTATTGTGTTGCGGGAATTTTGTTTACCCACTTCTTTGTAAACATTGCCATGGTTATTGGTATATTTCCAACCATTGGAGTTCCATTACCCTTCTTCTCTTATGGAGGTTCTGGTTTATGGGGATTCACTATCTTATTATTTATTTTCCTGAAGATGGATGCTAATAAGGTAAATGAATGGTAGATTAAAAACACCTAAAACCAAATAAAATACCAAATTCCAATCTTAGAAATATCTACAACATTAATAATAAAGATTTAATCTAAAGCTGCAACTCTTGTTTTTCAAAACTGAGTTGCAGCTTTTTTTATTTCTCTTATCATTTCAATACATAATCATTTCCAGCGGTTTCACTCGTTG